>JBIKOF010000028.1:0-9746 GCA_044358205.1 Gammaproteobacteria bacterium
AATTTGTGCGATAGTCGAGTGAGCGATACACCGCGTCCAGCAGACTTTGGCCACGCGCATTTAGTAGAACGCCGGTACCCATGCGGTTCATGGCGTACCCAAAGCTCATTTTGCATTCGGGATCGGCCAGCCCCACCGATCCGCCGGCCCCCACGTGACCAAACGCCGATTCGGTCATCAGCAAAGACGAGTTAACTACGTTAGGTAAGGCGCGGTTGTCCGTTGCCTTCATGAACCCCAGCGCAAAACGTGCGGGGATTTTCAGGGTTGCATCGTCCTCAGTTGCGGAAGCGACTCGCCCCATCCGTGTGATCGTCTCACTGTGCACGAACTGCTTGCCATCTAGCATGCCTCCATTCGCAAACGGCGCATATAGCTTGGCCAACGCGCGTCCATTTGCCATCCCATTTGCCGACCCGACCTCTGCTGCGCGGCAAGCACGCGAATTCGGCTCGAAAGTCGCAAAGTCCCGCATGAAAAGCGCCGTTGGCGTGTCCTTCGTAGTCAGAGCTGCCTGTATGAATCTTGTCTCAAGCCAAGCCTGATCGGGCTCTGCCATTATCATCGGCGCGACACGGGCCTCATCCGTTTCTGGGAGACCGATAAAGAAATCAGCTCCTAGCGGCAATGCCAGTTCCTCTCGGAAAAAATCACCGAGACGACGACCGGACGCCCGACGAATGAGTTCGCCCACGGTCCAGGCCATCGTGATGCCATGATAGCCCTGCTGCGTCCCCGGCTCCCAGAACGCCGGCTCCGCGGCGACCCGATCCACCATAAGGTGGTAATCCCAGAAATCACCGGGGGCCACGGGGCCTCGCAAGTGCGGCACCCCAACCGTGTGGTCCAAGGTCATGCTCACCCGCGCAGATTCCTTGCCACCTACGGCAAATTCTGGCCAGTATTTTTCGACCTTGGCATCTAAATCGAGCTTCCCTCGGTTGGCCAGTAGATGGGCACACAGGGACATGGCGCCTTTGGTAGACGAAAACACCATGCAGATCGTATCTTCCTGCCAAGGTTGGCCATCAGGCGACACACGGCCACCCCAGAGGTCGACGACCATCGCGCCCGCGATTGTCAGCGCGCAATTCGCGCCAACTTCACCATGCTTCTCGAAGTTTTCCGCGAAGGCTTCAACGACCTCCATAAAGCGAGAATCTGCATAGCCGTGAATCGAACCCTGGGACGTCGAGAGTTCAATTTTCTTGCGCATTCTGTGTCCTCCGAGCGGTCCGGCTGCACCCGAACCAAAAGATTCAAAATTCCAGATCGTTTAATTTCCGAGCGAGAGAGTCGCTTTGACCACTCCGGAATCATCCGGTGGTCCAAAGGAGAATCCGAGGTCGCTCGCTAGTCCTAACATCTTGGAATTCCTTGCCAAAATGTACCCGGTCATTACAGCTGTACCTCGCTGATGGCTGTAATCAATGAGTTTCTTCATCATGAGCTGGCCCACACCGAAATTCTGGTAATCACCGCGAACAACGATCGCGAACTCGCACTCAAGGTTATCAGGGTCTGCCGAAGTTCGGGAGACCGCAACAATCTCATTCTTGCCGCTAATGAGTACGAAAGACATCTCGCGGTCGTAATCAATCTGGGTCAATCGGGCGACTTGGTCATGTGTCCATTCTTTAACCAATTGGAAAAACCGGGAATAAACATCTTCTGTGGTAAGTGATGCCAGAAAGCTGGCATGAAGAAGTTCATCCTCTGGCTTTATCGGTCGCAGATATAACTGTTCCTCGCCTACACGGACCGCCGCTTCGAGGTCGTCCGGATAAGGCTGGATTATCAGTCTCCCGACCGCTGAGTGATCGGGCTCACCGAGTTTCATTCGCGCGTCCAGCGCGATCACTCCGCGTGCATCCACTCGCAGCGGATTGATGTCGATTTCCAACAGCGCCGGGCATGCGCACACTAGTGCAGAAAGCCGCAAGAGCGTCTGGATAACCGCCTCGATATCTGCCCTGGGTGTGTTTCTATATCCCTGCAACAGCGCCCATATTTTTGTTCGCTCAAGCATATCCCGGGCGAGCGGCTCGCACAGTGGAGGAAGACCAAAGCTTCTATCCCGCACGACTTCGACGGCGACGCCCCCTTGACCCACCATCAAGACCGGTCCGAATGCGGGGTCTGAAACGCATCCGAGAATAAGCTCATGAGCGCTTCCTGCGCTTACCATCGGTTGAACCGTAAATCCGGCAAGGACGGCATCAGGGCAAAGCAGCCGGATATTCGCCTCCATCGCCTCGGCCTTGCGCCTAAGCTCGCTGCCGTCCGCTATCCCAAGCTCCACACCCCCAACGTCACTTTTGTGCGTAATCGTGGGTGACAAGATCTTGAGCGCTACCGGGTACCCCATAGACGTGGCTGCGGAGACCGCCTCGTCAATGTTCGAGACTGCCCGTGTCTCAAGCACCGGGATACCAGCAAGAGCAAGAATTTCCTTTGCTTCAACCTCTCCTAACTCCAAGTTGCCGTCGGCCACTCGCGAAAGAGCACGAGATCGGGCCTGCGCCAGTCTGGCGCGGTCGACGTCGAGCGCAGCGGACGGTGTTTCTGTTAGGAGTGTTCTCAGGTGAGAGTGCGCATCTCGCATGAGAATAGCCCGAACAGCTTCCTCGGGCGTCAGAAAGCCCAAGATGCCGTGGCTTCGAAGCAGGTGTCGTGCCTCGGCCACCCGCGATCCACCGAGAAAACACGTGAAAACACTCTTCGCGGATTCCTCGATGATAGGGATTATGCCCTGAGCGATCTTGAAGCTCTCTACTATGGCAGTCGGTGCGTGCATAAAGAGCACCGAATCAATTTCAGGAGCCGCAAGCAATATCTTCAATGTTTCTACGTACCGCTCTGTGGGCGCGTCTCCAATGATGTCCAGCGGGTTAGAGCGAGACCAGGTCGCCGGCAGTCTCTCATCGAGGCGTTGCGTTGTTTCGGCAGAAAGCGTGGCAAGCATTCCTCCTCCGGTGATCAATGCATCAGTTGCCATTACCCCGGCCCCGCCGCCGTTCGTCATCAGAGCAACACGCGGGCCAACAAATTTTCGCGCGCGGGCAAGCGTTGCTGCTGCGGCAAATAGATCCTGAGTGGTGTCGACCCGCAATACGCCGGCCCTGCGCAGCACGGCGTCGACTATGTCATCGTCTCCCGCGAGCGCGCCGGTATGAGAAAATGCAGCGCGAGCCCCTGCAGAAACTCGCCCTGACTTCACCGCAATAAGTGGCTTTGACCGTGAGGCAGCTCGCGCTGCAGACATGAACTTCCTCGGATTCTTGATGGACTCGATGTAGAGCAGAATCGCTGTGGTCTTTGGGTCGCGCGCGAGATAGTCGATAAGGTCCCCAAAATCGACGTCAAGACTGTCGCCGACTGAAAGAAAGCAGGAAAAGCCGATTCCCTCCGCGTTGCCCCAATCTAGAACCGCGGTTGCAAGGGCACCTGATTGCGAGATGAAGGCAAGCTTTCCAACATTTGCCATTCCGGGTGCAAAACTGGCATTAAGTCCGGCCCCGGGAACGAGCAATCCGAGACAATTCGGACCGATAATGCGCAGAAGATGAGGGCGCGCCTCCTGGAGCATGGCGTCACTGGTCGGTCGCCCGTCGGGAAGTATGGTTTTACCCAAGCCGGCACTGATGACAATTGCGGCTTTGGTGCCACGTTCCCCCAGTTGTTTGACGATATCGGGGATCGTTGCGGGCGGCGTGCAAATGACCGCCAAATCCGGGCACTCAGGCAGGGCAGCTACGTTTGGCCAAGCCGGCTGACCCTGGACGCTAGGTCGTGCGCTGTTGACCGCCATGATCGGTCCGGAAAACCCGCCGGTTAGCAGATTTGAAAAAACCGTCGCCCCGATACTGTGAGGTCGATCAGATGCGCCGATGACGGCTACTGAACGCGGGTTAAAAAATCTGTCGAGATTCCGGATTGACATGATTGTAATATCCTGACGACATCGGAGAGTCTAGAAAACCGTACTTCGTCAAAGGGCAGGCTGATCAAGACCGCAAAACAAAAACCCTGCGTCACCGATACTACGCGAACTTGGGCAAAGCACCCGCGTATAACCCCCCAATACAGCTGCTTCAAGGGCCAAAACGCACAAGCTAGAGTTAAGATTTCTGCACCGAGACATATCAGACCTTCTCGTATGAAGTACTGAGGAACCGCAAGAATGGCTTCCGGATATGGTGATTTGACGCTGCAGGAGGTGGTCGCGCGGTATGAAGGGCTCCTCAACGCCGCAGTTGAAGCCATTATCGTGATCGACAGCTTGGGACGGATTGAGGCCTTCAGCGCCGGCGCAGAGCGGATATTCGGTTATCTCCCGCAAGAAGTTCTGGGTGAAAACGTTAAAGTCCTGATGCCCGCGGGCGATTCGAACCGGCACGATGGGTACATCCAGAACTTTCAACGCTCGAGGCAGGCGCGAATCATCGGACTTGGTCGCGAAGTAGAGGGCCGGCATAAATCCGGTCGTGTTTTTCCGATGGACCTTTCGATCGGGGAAATCGAATCACCCACCGGAAAGAAGTTCGTAGGCATAGGACGGGACATCACGCGACGGAAGCGTGCCGAGCTCGCACTTCTCGCCCGTGAAGAGGAGAACCGAAGAATCATTGAGCATGCTCCGGTAGGCATCTTCACAACCGACCAGCTGGGAACGATGCTAACCCTGAATCCTGCGCTGCAAAAGCTTTTGAAAACAGCTGACCAAAACTTGGTGGGTCACCCGCTCACATCCATCTTCAAACTCAGCTCGGTCGCCCGCGTAGAGATGGCAATAAAGCAAGTCTCGTCGGGCAGTGGCCAGGTCCAAGTCGCAGATCTCCAAGTCATATGCGGGGAGGGATGTGAGGCCGAGGTTATCCTCTATCTCGAAGCAATTCGAGTGGGAGATGGTGGCCAGTTAATCGGCCAAGTAATTGACAGATCGAAGGAAATTGAAGCCCAGTCAGCGATGCAACTGATGAGGGAAGAGCTCACGCATGCCGCAAGGCTTAGCACCCTCGGAGAAATGGCATCCGCAATCGCGCACGAAATCAACCAACCACTCACAGCGATAGTGACCCAGGCCCAAGCCTATAAGCGGCTGGTCCTGAATTCCCAAGCTACTTCCTCAGAAATTGAAGCCGGATTTGAGGCCGTCGCGGAGCAGGCACTAGGGATTGCGCAAGTAGTGAAGCGCATTCGAGCCTTTGTTACCAAACGCGAATCCGTCTCCGAGGTCGTAGATCTTGAGCAGGCCCTGCTCCAAGTCACCAAGTTGATCGATCTCGATGCGCGTCGGCGCGAGGTAGCACTTGAAGTTAAGCTCGCCGGGAATATTCCCGTAATAATGGCCGACTCGGTTCAGATTCAGCAGGTCATCCTGAATTTAGTCCGGAATGCCATGGATGCGGTTTCGCAAGTCCCAACGGACAGCCGTAAGGTGGTTATCCAAACCCTGTTCCGGCAAAACAAGCTCAGTCTCGAAGTAAGCGATCGGGGGCAGGGTGTCTCGGTGGAAAGTCAAAAAAAGCTTTTTCTTCCGTTCTTCACGACGAAATCTGATGGGCTCGGACTAGGACTCTCCCTGAGCCAATCGATTATCGAAGCCCACGGCGGGACGCTGACTTATCGCGAAAATCCAGGTGGTGGCTCGATTTTCGAGGTCTGCTTTATCACAACTCCCAAGCCAGGCTAGCTCAAAAACTAGAATCGATGAGCGCACGAACAGTGTATGTGGTGGACGACGATGAGGGCGTCAGGAAGTCTCTCACGCTGTTGCTCCGATCTGTCGGCATCACCGCCGTCTGCTACGAGTCAGGCCAAGACTTCCTTCAGGACTTCCAACCATCAATCGTAGGATGTCTGCTGGTCGACATACGAATGCCGGGCATGAGCGGCCTCGATCTGCAGCAATCCTTGAGCAACCGCCACTCGATCCTACCCGTAATATTCATAACCGGACATGGAGATGTGGCGATGGCGGTGAGGGCAATGCGAGCCGGAGCCTTCGACTTCATCGAAAAACCTTTCAGAGACCAAGACTTGCTGGACCGCATTAATCAGGCTTTGGCTCATAACGAGGCGCGGCACGCGGAAATTAGCGCGCTTGCGGCGTTTTCACAGCGGCTTGCCTTGCTCACAGCACGAGAGCGAGAAATTATGGATCGAATTGTAAGAGGCCAAGCTAATAAAGTTATTGCGATTGAGCTTGGCTTGTCTGAACGTACTGTCGAGATTCACCGCGCAAAGGTGATGTTAAAAATCCAAGTTCACTCTCTTGCGGAACTTGTTGCACTAGTGACGCGAACCGGGGGTGCATAAATCCCCTCGCTAGCCCGCCAAGCCTCGCGCGCAGCTAGGTATTTCCCGAAATCGCGATACGTGAATGATCGGATACTTGTCGCCGATTCAGCGGGAGACAATCTCTCCTAGTGAGGGTGAAAGGTCGACACTCCTCACCGGCTTACCCGGAAACTCCTTAGGAGGGAAGACATGGACAACGTTATCTCATTCACTGCATCCGCTGTTATGGTTACCGCTTGCGGCAACTGTCGGTCATCGACCCCTTGCCTCGTAAGGACGCTGCCACCTGAGACGCAAAATCAAATGGCAAGGTACGTCTCAGCAGCGGAGCCAGTCAGACGCGGAGATCATCTTTTCCAACAGGGGCAGTCGATGAACGCGCTCTACATGGTGAGAGCGGGCTCAGTGAAGTCTTATATTGACAGCGAAGACGGGTGCGAGCAGGTTGCAGCTTTCCATTTCCCCGGGGATATTCTCGGCTTCGACGCGCTGGCTGAACGCCGTCATATGAGCTCTGCGATGGCGCTGGAAACCGTGGCGTTCTGTACAGTGCCCTATGATCGCGTGCTCGACCTCGCTGCTTCAGTCCCAGGGCTTTGGTCTGCACTCATGCGTGGAGCGGCGAACCATATCGTGGGCGCGGAGCAGCACACGATGCTGCTAGGACAACGCACTGCGCCAGCACGACTAGCGGCGTTTCTTTTATCTCTGTCGCACCGCTTCGCAGCAAGAGGGTGCTCCCCAGTTGAATTCAATCTTCCGATGTCGCGTCAGGACATTGCCAATTATCTTGCCGTTGCAGTTGAAACAATCAGCCGGCTATTTACGGATCTTCAGCGGCGGGGGGCGCTACAAGTCGACCGACGGTTTGTGAAAATCAGACAAATTAAGGTACTCGAGGCTCTTGCCAGTGAAGGACATGTCTCCCGGACAAGTCTCGCCTGACCAGAGTTTCAGGGATTACGCGGAGGCGCGGAGCGTAGCAGTGGCGCGCGGATCCGTAATCATTGGTGGCATGGAACGGGCAGAAAGGGCGAGGCTTGCGGGCTTTGCCCTTGAGGCGGGGTGCGAGGCAAGGACGTATAAACTTGGGGCGGAAGTACTTGAGGCAATGCGGAGAACGGGTCGAGCGATCCTTTTCCTAAGTGCCAATCTCGAAGACATGACGGCCCAAGACCTGCTTGGAAGCTTGAAAAAGCAAGGCCTGTCGGTGATCACGATTGTGATCGTTCCACCCTTGGCGATCATGGCTGCGGTAGCTGCAATAAAAGCGGGAGCAGGTGATGTTCAGGAGCATCCCGTCAGCAAACAGATGTTTCTCAAATCCCTGGCCGAGGCCCTAACGCAACAGCAGCGCCGAGGGCTTCTCCAGTCCCATTAGCGACCGGGCAACACCTTGTCGGTGAGGCACTGGATCTCGCTCAATGCCTGCCGGCCGTCGGCACCGGCTAAGAGGCTTGGCTCTGGTGAGATGGTTTCCGGAGCTTTGCTGCGGTCTTTAGCGAGAGGCCGTCGCAGCACGTTCCTCGATTTGCGCAATCACGGCATCGATTCCATTGGCCGAGATGTCCTTCGCCAAGCCTGCGCGATAGCTAACCGCCAAGCTTACGCCTTCCACTGTGACATCGTAGACGCGCCAGGTGTCAGGTTCCCTGTGCACTTCATAATCAATCAGAAAGGATTTTCCACCATCGGTTCTAACGACTTCCGTACGCACTCGCCATACGTTTTCCGAAAGCTTCCGAGGCGCAAGAAACGTTATTTTATCGTGGCGATGATCGTTGACGGTGCCAGCGTAAGTGTTCAGAAGTAGTGTCCGGAAGGCAATCACAAAACGAGTTTTCTGCGCTGTGGAGCAGTCTCTCCAAAAATGACCCAGCGCACGCTGAGACATCGCCGCAAAATTGAAGTGCGGCAGGATAATCTCCTGAGCGGTGGCCAGTAGATGCCCATGGTCACTCGCATTTGCCGCTTCATCCTTGATGAGACGTTCCTGAAAACTTTCGGTATGCGTTCGCACGAAGATTTCAGCTTCGGGTGCGGGCCCGCCATTGACCAATGGACAAAAGAAAATTGCGCTCGCCAAAATCAATTTGAGGGAGAGAGAGGCTGCGCGTGAGGTCGCAGGCAATGATGGAGTGGTGGTTCGAGTACGGGAAAAATCGCGGGCAAGAATTACGGACATCAATCGGTCTCAGGCTTGACGGTCTTGGAGTAGAGGAATTCCTGAAGCATACGTTCCATGATGACCGCAGACTGAGTGATGGCCAGTTCGCTGCCATCCTGAAGAGTTTCTTCGTCACCGCCCGGGTCCAGATTCACGTACTGCTCTCCGAGCAGGCCGGCAGTATAAATGCTTGCAGCGGTATCTGTCGGAATTTGATCAAAACGAGGTTGGATACGCATCTCAACGAGGGCGCGATAACTGTCGCTGTCATAATCGATTCGTGTGACGCGACCCACCAGAACGCCAGCCATCTTGACCGCGGAGCGCTCCTGGAGCCCACCAATGTTGTCAAAACGAGCCAAAACACGATACCCGGTCGCATTTCCGAAAGTGGCCAGATTCGCGACTTTCAAGGCGAGCATCAGCAGGGCAGCAAGCCCTAGGCAGACGAAGAAACCGACACCTATTTCCAGGGAGCGGGAGATTTTCATGGCTTGATTCCGCAGCTTTTCAATCGAACATGAGGCCGGTGAGAACAAAATCGAGCGCCAGAACGGCGAGCGAGGAATTCACGACAGTGCGGGTCGTCGCTTGGCTGACGCCCTCCGACGTTGGCATCGCATCGTATCCTTCGAATAGCGCAATCCAGGTCACCACGGCGCCAAATGTCAGACTTTTAACGAGGACGCCGTTCCCGATGTCGGACCAGAACGCCATGTGCAGGCGCATCTGGGACCAGAACGCGCCTTCGTCGACGCCCAGAAGTCCAACTCCGCAGAAATATCCTCCCAGAATCCCGATTGCGGTGAAGATAGCTGCCAGCAGCGGCATCGAAAGTATTCCGGCCACATAGCGGGGCACGATCAGTCGACGCATTGGATCAATACCCATCATTTCAAGTGCGGGGATCTGTTCGGTTGCCTTCATTAGTCCGATTTCGGCGGTCAACGCAGAGCCGGCCCGGCCCGCGAACAGCAGGGCTGTCAGAACCGGGCCCAGTTCGCGGCAGAGCGATTTGGCGACCACGACACCAAGAGACTCTTCGGCTCCAAAAGTTACCAAGGTGTTGTAACCCTGAAGACCCAGAACCATCCCGACGAACGCGCCGGAAACCCCGATGATGATCAATGACTGCACACCGACTGCCCAGATCTGGATGAGGGTCAGGGACGGGCGTCGCAAGGTGAAGTCGAGGCGTGCAAATATTCGAAGGAGGAACAGGCTCGCACGCCCGAGTCGTTCAAAGGCGGCGAGACTGCGGCGCCCCACATTGCCC
>JBIKOF010000404.1:0-2801 GCA_044358205.1 Gammaproteobacteria bacterium
GCAGTCAGCGGATCTATTCCCATCAGACTGGGCTTAGCCTCCCGACTGAGGGCCAGCGCTACGGCATTGTTGCCAGGTGCGCGCGCCACTCGGGCATGCGTTGTGGCATCGACCTCCCAGATTTCGGCGGCCGGATTCTTGTGACTCCCCTCGGCCCCTGCGGGATGCATCGCGACGTACAGTCGTCCGCTTGCCGGATGCCAGGCAAAGGGCTGGTAGCCACCGGGGCGCCAGCCCTCCTTGCGGGCGGCTTCGTCGAGGACGGACCAGCTTTCGCCCATCACGGCCTTCGGTCCACCGAGATTGGCCTTGAGGATGTCGCCGTGAAAGCTCAGGAACAGGTAGTCGTCGCCATCGTTCTCGGTTTGGGTGAAAACCGGATTGCGGTCTGGATCGAAGAGGCGCTCACTGCGTTGTTCGTCGGCGACCTGTCCTGCTTCATCGAGGGTGAAAGTGAGCAGCGTGCCGTCACCGCAGACCGTGGTGAAACGGCGCTGGGAGGTGCCGGCCAGCAGGATGCTCCAGCACCCCGGCGTGGGGATCTCGGCGACAGCCTTCGACGCCTTGCGATCCACGACCGCGATAGAGCTTGCCGGCGTTGCGTTCTGCACGAGAATGAATCGACCATCGCCGGTCACCGCCATCACGCCCTTGTAGGGCAGTGCTTGCGCGTGCTTCGGCGGAATGATGATTTCCTCTTTCAGTGCCAGGGTCTGACTGTCATAAACGTCGACCGTGTCGGTGCGGGTGCCACGGTTGAGGCGGGAGAGATAGGAGGTGGCCACGTAGATTTCTCGCCGGTCGGGCGCGAGTGCGACCAGTCCGGTGAGACCGGTTCCCAGCATCCCCTCGTACCTCATGGTGGCCCCGTCCACGATATGGAGGCGGCCATCGACGATGTGCGAGATCGCCACGTCCTGCACGTACATGCGCGTGGGTGGCCCCGGTGGGAGCTTATCGACCGTGACCTGTTCGGGGATGAAGTCTGCCGCCTGGACACTGCCCGCGACCATCAACAGGCCCGCGAGGGCTCGAAGGGACCACCCAGCCATCGTCTGTATCCTCCGCTACGGACAGAATCTCCGTGTGCCGGTAGTCTAGCCTCTTGGCGAGACCTGAACCACTCTGGAACCGACCCTATGACCGGTCGTTCCGGGCCAGTCGAATGGGCCATGATGCGCAGCCTGGCGAGATCATCGACGAGGGGGTCGCCAGGACCGCCCCCCATCAGGGAGCCCCTAAAGGAGATATCCATGGATGAATTGACATCCGCAATCAGCGCAGCGCGCTACGTGAATCTGGCCAGTTTCCGGCGAGACGGCCGGGAGGTGAGGACTCCCGTGTGGATGGCAGCGTCCGGGGGGCGCCACTTTGTCTTTACCTCGCGCACCGTTGGCAAAGTGAAGCGGCTACGCCGGGATCCCCGGCTGCGCCTCGCGGTGTGTGACATGCGGGGTGGGCTTCAATCGGATTGGGTGGAGGGGCGCGCCGCGTTCATAACCGACGCGGAAACCCTTGCGCTTGGCTACCGCGCGTTGCGCCGTAAATACGGCTGGCAGATGCGACTCATCGACCTTGGCAGTTGGCTCAGCGGCCGTCTGAAGCAAAGGGAACTGATCGAGATTTTTTTCTGAACCGTCACTCGCCCCTAGAATGTGGGCGCCGCTGTGATGACTCCACGGAGACCGCCCATGCATACCCTGGATTTCTACTTCGACTGCTCGAGCCCTTGGACTTATCTGGCCTTCGAGAACGCCCTACGCACCTTCGCAAAGCTGCCCGTGACGATTTGCTGGAAACCCATCCTCGTTGGCGGTTTGTTCAATACCGTCAACCCGAGTGTCTACGCCAATCGCGAAAAGCCGGTACCCCTGAAAGCAGCCTATGCACGCAAGGACATGCAGGACTGGGCACGTGACGTCGGCATCGTCATCGGCGATCCGCCGGTTTTCCCGGTCAATAGCGTGAAAGCCATGCGCGGCGCCTTTTTCGCGCTCGACGCAGGGTGCCTGGTGCCTTACACCCGCGCGGTGTTCGAGGCCTATTGGCGAGATCTGGCCGATATCTCGCAGGACAGCGTCCTCAGACCTCTCGTGCGCGCGGTGGGCCTCGATGAAGACGCGTTCTTCGCCTCCATCGCCAGCGAACCTTTCAAGGCGCGGCTGCGGGAATCCACTGACGAATGCATGCATCGCGGAGGCTTCGGATCTCCGACCCTCTTCCTGGACGGTGAGGATATGTATTTCGGTAATGACCGCATCGACCTCATTGCGCGCCGCCTGGCACGCCCCTGACCCGCAACTCCGGAGTTCCAAGCCATGACCCAACGCCTCGCAGGAAAAACCGCGCTCATCACCGGGGGCAGCCGTGGAATCGGGCTCGCGGTCGCCGAAGCCTTTGCCGCAGAGGGCGCTGCGCTTCTCATCAACGCACGCAGTCCGGGGCCACTGGCGGAGGCCGCAGGCGCGCTCTCGCGGAAGTTCGGGGTGAAAGTCGACACCTTTGCCTGTGACGTCACCGATCGCGCGTCAGTCGAAAAAATGGCCGCGCAGGCAGAGACAGCCGGTGGCATCGATGTGCTGGTGAACAACGCCGGGATTCATCGCGCGCGGTCTTTCCTGAATTACACCGCACAGGATTTTCGCGATCTGTTCGAGGTCAACTTCATCAGTGTGGTGCACGTGACCCAGTGCATCCTGCCCGGCATGCTCAAGCGGCAACGCGGCAGCATCATCAATCTGGCTTCCACCGCCGGGAAATGGGGCACTCCCAACCAGAGCGCCTATAACGTCTCCAAGCAC
>JBIKOF010000405.1:0-2796 GCA_044358205.1 Gammaproteobacteria bacterium
GCGCAAGCGAGGTGCCAGCGTGCGCCCCCATCCATCGCGCAGGGAGTTGAAGGGGGGAAGTCAATCTGAGAGGGTGCGAGGCCTGCTCCAGTCACCGCGTGTCCCGGAGGCCTCCGTTGGCCAGCGAGCACCCGCCTCCTGCCGCCTCACTGGGCTCGACAATGCCAAGGGCTTCGAGCGTCAGGCAGGCTACCGGGCGCCAGGCTGGTGCGATGTCATCGCACCAGGTGTTTGATGAGGAGGTCGTGAGCGCGCAACACGACTACGGATGAAGCATACCCACTCCGCTCTGCGCCCCACTCGTTACGGAGACTATTCTTGGATATCAGACGTATCACCGAAGTCGGAATCGCTGTCCGGGATCTGGACATGGCCACCAGTCTCTTTCGGGAGCTTTTCAATGCGACCGTGGGAGAGCCCATCGAAGTGCCGACGTATGGCATGCGCTATCGGATGTGCCGGGTTGGTAAGGTGGATTTCGAAGTCATGGCCCCAACGGGTGATAGCGGCGTCATTGCGGACTTCATCGCCAAGCGTGGTGAAGGCCTGCACCACATTGCCTTCGCCGTCGACGACATCGAGGATACGATGCAGACCTTGCGCGAGAAGTCGGTGCAATTCGTGGATGATGCGCCACGCGCCCTGCACCTGGACTTCATCGACTACGCGGGACGCCGCTTCTCTGAGGAAGTGAAGTTCGCTTTTTCGCACCCACGCTCCATCCTGGGCATCCTGTTCGAATTCATCCAATATCCCAGCCAGTACCAAACTCCATGAGCGACACCGCCAAGCTTCCCGTCATCCACCACTGGATCGCCGGCGCCCCGAGCACCGGGGTGTCGACGCGCCGCGGCTCCGTGTTCAACCCCGCCAGCGGCCTCGAAGTTCGTGAGACCCTGCTTGCTGAAACTGTGGACGTCGATGCCGCCGTGGCCGCAGCGAAAGCGGCGCAACCTGCCTGGGCGGCGTATTCCGCCCAGCGTCGCAGTCGCGTCCTGTTTCGCTTGCGCGAACTGCTCGAGCGGGATGCTCAGCTCATTGCCGGCCTGATTAGCGACGAACATGGCAAGACGCTGCCTGATGCCATGGGAGAAGTGCAGCGGGGCCTCGAAGTGGTGGAGTTCTCGTGCGGTGCACCACAACTTCTCAAGGGGGAACACTCCCACGGCATCGGGGGCGGAATTGACCATTGGGCCCAGCGCATGCCCCTGGGCGTAGTGGCAGGCATCACACCTTTCAATTTTCCTTTCATGGTGCCGATGTGGATGGCGCCGGTTGCCATCGCCTGCGGCAATGCGTTCATCCTGAAGCCCTCCGAACGCGATCCATCCCCTTCCTTGCACATCGCAGCCCTGTTTGAGGAGGCAGGACTTCCGGCCGGAATCTTCAGTGTCGTGCAGGGAGATCGGATTGCGGTGGATCGGTTGCTGGAGCATCCCGATGTACAGGCGGTGTCATTCGTGGGCTCCACGCCTATTGCGCGACACGTTTACGAAAGCGCAGCCCGGCACGGCAAGCGCGCGCAGGCCCTGGGAGGCGCTAAAAACCATCTGGTGGTGCTGCCGGACGCCGATCTCGATCAGGCGGCCGATGGGCTCATCGGAGCAGCCTATGGTTCCGCAGGAGAACGCTGCATGGCCATTTCGGTCGCCGTGCTCGTGGGCGACATCGCCGATGCGGTAGTGGCGCGAGTGGTTGCCCGCGCGGCAGCACTCCGCATCGGCGCTGGGAATACCGAAGGTGTAGACATGGGTCCACTCGTCACCGCCGCACACCGGGCTCGGGTAATTGAATTTATCGATTCCGGCATTGCCGAGGGTGCGCAGCTGGTGCTCGACGGGCGACAAGGGCTGCCGCGCGAATGCGACGCTGGATTCTTTGTCGGGCCAACTCTGTTCGACCATGTGGCGCCGTCAATGCGCATCTATCAGGAAGAGATCTTCGGTCCGGTGTTGAGCGTGGTCCGGGTGGCTTCGTTACGCGAAGCAGTGGACCTGGTGAACGCGCACCCTTTCGGCAACGGTGTCTCGCTCTATACCCGGGACGGCGGCGCTGCTCAGGCTTTCTGTCGGGAAATTCAGGCGGGAATGGTCGGGATCAACGTCCCCATTCCCGTGCCGCTCGCGTGGCATTCCTTCGGCGGCTGGAAGCAGAGCCTGTTCGGGGATCACCATTCCTACGGCGAGGAAGGCGTGCGGTTCTACACGCGCTACAAGAGCATCATGCAGCGCTGGCCCGATGGCAGCGGTAGGGGCCCGGAGTTCGTCATGCCGGTGAACGGCTGACGACCCGCCCCGCGCGGGCGGCAGTCTCGACCGGGGACTATCGACAGGGGTCGTGTGCGCGCTAGGCCTTGAGTCCCGTAAGTGCCTCGCGCACCAGTGGCTCGAGACCCTCACCGCCCGTGTCGGCCAGATAGCTCATCATCTTGCGTCGCATGCGCGGCTCCCAGAATCGCTCGATGTGCTGGAGGATGCCGGCGCGCGCGGCAATCTGGTCGGGCTCTGCCCGGAAGTAATTGCCGATGTCGTTGGCCATCTCGACCAAGTGTTCCGTGCTGCTGCTCATGCCTGAATTCCGTGATTGAGCGACGTGCCGGCGCGGGAATCCGACGTTTCCAGCCGCCATGCGTGGGTGTAAACAACATACCGTTCGTCGCGTGCAAAGCCCACCAAAGTAATGCCTGCGCTCTCGGCCATGCGCACCGCCAGAGTCGTGGGAGCAGACACCGCGACCATCATGCTGATCCCCGCTGCAGCCACCTTCTGCACCATTTCATAACTTGCGCGACTGCTC
>JBIKOF010000407.1:0-2793 GCA_044358205.1 Gammaproteobacteria bacterium
TCCGGTATTTCGCCAATGGTGGGCTTTGGAGGGTACGCTTGAGTATCCCGCGTGGGAGCTTAGCGAGGGTGGGCGGGTTGCGCCTCACTGGTTTCAGCCTGAGCAAGGGAGCAGTGCTGCGGTCGGCCCCTTCCCTGTAACACCCGCATTTCGTTACGTCATGGCGCGGCGCCCGGATGTAAGCCGAGATCTCGATCTTTCATCTTCCCTCGGACTCTCCCGTGCCATGGCTTGGTTTTTTGTATATGGCGTGCGCGAATGCCGCCTCTCCGCGTTGATACCTCGTAAGGTGCTGGCAGATCTCGCCACACCCGTGCCCTTTCTTGCGACATGCGAGGCACAAAGTCCTTGCTGGCTTGCTTTCTTTGCATGGCTTTGCGACGCGCGACTTCAGAGGCGCTATCCGCTGGGTACCGCGGCGGGCAATCTGGCATTCGGGCAGTTTTTTGTGTCTACCCTGATCGAGCGCCTGCAACTGGGCGCCCTGGTGCGACCGGAAGCCAGGCCCTCGCTGCGCAAGATCAGCAAGCCCAGACGTGGCGGGCCACTGCGCGCGATAAAGTCGCCGGCGAGACTCGCTGGTGTGAACCTTATAGGACATGCCTACGGCCAACTTGGCATCGGCGAAGATCTGCGCATGGCGGTTGAAGCCTGCGAGGCAGCCCACATCCCCTATTCGATCGTGAATTTTTCTGCGGGTGCGGCCACTCGACAGGATGACCACTTGCTAGTCGGGCGCACGATTTCAGCCGACGATCCCGCAAGCGCACCCTACGACACCAACGTTTTTTGTTTGACGGCGTTCGAATCGGCGCGGTTTTATCTGGAGCACGGTCCGGGCCTTTTTGCGGGGCGGCGAAATATTGGCTGGTGGCCCTGGGAACTCCCCGTGTGGCCGGCGAACTGGTTGCCGGCCTTTCAACTTGTGGATGAAATCTGGGCGGCGAGCCGTTTTACGCAGCAGGCCTACCTTGAGGCGATGGGGCCCGGACTCGAGCTTCCCGTCCGGCTGATGCCGCTGCCTGTTTCCGTGGCCAGGCGAGCGCCCTGCAAGAGACAAAAATTTCGTCTACCGGCTCGACAATTCCTTTTTCTTTACCTTTTCGATGCCAATTCCTGGTGGTCGCGCAAGAATCCGCAGGGGGCTCTAAAGGCCTTCCAGCGCGCATTCCCAGCGGACGACAATACGGTAGGGCTGGTATTCAAGGTGAGCCATGGCGATTCCAAGGACCGTTGCTATCGGCAGTTCGCTGCCGAATGCGCGAAGGATCCGCGGGTGCATTTGCTTTCTGGTGTTATGGACAGACCCGATGTATTGGGTCTCATGGATGCATGTGATGCCTACGTGTCGCTACATCGTGCGGAAGGGTTTGGCCGCACGCTCGCGGAGGCCTTGCTGCTTGGCAAGCCTGTAGTCGGCACAGGCTATTCCGGCACGACAGATTTTCTGGACGAAACCACGGGGTTCCCGGTCAGGTTCAAGCCCAAACGGGTGCGACAGGGTGACTATGCCTTTGTCGTCGACACCGACGGCGCCTGGTGGGCTGAGCCGACGCTCGCCCATGCCGCGGCTCAGATGCAGGCCGCCCGGACAGCGGCAGGGCCAAAATTCACAGCCGATACCATCGCCCGGGTGCAGGATCGGTTCTCGCCAGATGGGATAGGGCAGTCCCTGCGGGATGCACTGAGGGAATCCCACCTCGTGTATCCGCAGCGCGACCTTGCGCTTGATTCAGGCCCGCATCGGATCATGCGCCGACCGTTCAGGAACCATCCGGGAGTGCCGCTATAGAGGGCAATCACTTTCGGAAATCCGAGCATGTCCAGCGAGTCTTCTGCGGAATCTCTCCTGCAATACCGTCTCCGCCGGTTCTTTCGCGAAGATTTTTATCTTGCGAACTACCCCGATATCGCGCGTTCCGGGATGCGAGGCCTCGAGCATTTTGTCAAATTTGGCTGGAAGGAGGGACGGCGGCCGAATGGCTGGTATCGCGACAGTCTGGTTCCAGATGATCTGCTTGCCCGGGAAGAAGGCACAGCCCCCTATGTGATATTCCTAACCCAGCTTCCGGGGATCGATGAGCGGCAATTCGAAATTCTATGCCGATCGAACAGTTACATCGACGAGGGGCACCGGGATTGCTGGCAATGCGACGCCATGCGCGAAGCCTTCAATGGGCTTTATTACCGTCGCCTGAACGCTTCGCTCGCGCCGGATATAGATGCCCTGGCGCACTATTGCGAGACGGGCTGGCGGGAAGGCCTGGACCCAGCGCCGGGTTTCAGCACCACCTACTACCTGACGGCCAATCCGGACGTACGAGAAGCTGACTGCCATCCATTCGTACATTACCTCACCAATGGATTTTCCGAGGGTCGTAAAGGCGCTCTACACGACCCTGTGAAGCGCGGACTGCTAGAAAGCTTACGCGGCTTCAAGGAAATGGCCAGGGACTACAAGATGCTGGTGCCGGTGATCGACATTCGACCGCCTGGGCAACTGTTTGCAGCCTTGCTCGGGGGGCGGGGGCGAATTGCATTATCGGTTAGCCACGATGACTACCGACTGCACTCAGGCGGTATCCAGAAATTTATCGCTGAAGAGGCGATAGCGCTAAACGGGGAATGGGTCGATTACTTACATCTCAGTCCTGCGCTGCCGAACATCCGCTGGGTGGGTGGGGACGAATCGACCTTCCTCGTCAATGCAAATTTGAACGGCGAGTTTTCGGGACCCTTCACGGCCGAGGAAATCGGAGCTGAACTGCGGGCATTGGCAAGCAAACGTCCGCA
>JBIKOF010000406.1:0-2793 GCA_044358205.1 Gammaproteobacteria bacterium
CCGATACACCAGCGAAATCATTGCCCTTGGCCCTGCGCTCATCATCAACGAAACCCAGATCGCCGAATTGATTGACCACGTGCGCCAAGCGCTGCGCGCAGTGGCCTGAACAGCCCCCCTCCCCGGCACCACCCTACAGGAGCACATTCCGCATGAGATTCTGCCCCCACTGCGCCAAGCCTCTTCGCCGACTCGAGGTCGGCGGTCGCCAACGCGATGTGTGTATGGACAACCGCTGTGGCTTCGTCCACTGGAACAATCCCATTCCAGTGGTGGGCGGGGTCGTGGAGTGGAAGGATCATGTCATTCTTGTGCGCAACGTCGGCTGGCCGGCGACCTGGTACGGACTCGTAACGGGTTTTCTGGAAGCGGGCGAAATGCCCGAAGAAGCCGTGGTGCGCGAAGTGAAAGAGGAGACCGGACTCGATGCGACGCTGCAGAGCTACATCGGCATGTACGAGTTCCACCGCAAGAATCAGCTCCTGATTTGCTATCACCTGACGGTAGATTCCAACGAGGCGCGATGCCCGCCGGATGAGATTGCCGACCACAAATGGGTGCACGTGGAAAAGATTGAACCCTGGACCGCCGGCACCGGACAGGCGCTCCGCGACTGGCTACGCGGACGAGGGATCGAACGGGAGATGCGCGAGTTCGGCGAAACCAATCACTGAGCGGGGGGCACCGCGGGGGGATCGGGCACAGGGTCTAGCCCGGAGCCGCCCCAAGGATGGCAGCGCGCGATGCGGCACGCCGCGAGCCGGCTGCCTCGCCACGCGCCGTGGCGCGCCAGCGCCTCCAGCGCATATTCGGAGCAGGTGGGCAGGTAGCGACAGCGCGGCGGCAACCAGGGCGAGAGGCACAGGCGATATGCCTGTACGAGCCCTATCAGTAGTCGGCGCAGCACGCCGTTTCAGGCGCTCGCGCTTAGCGGAGTGCCCTGAGTACCGGCCTTCACGAATCGGCGGCTACAGTAATAGCAATCCACGCTGGGCTTGCCCTCAAAGCGCAGGTAGACCAGGGGATGGCCCAAAGCCCCGCCACCGCCGTCACAGCCGGCAGTTTCTTCGGTGGGCTTGACCTCAATGATCTCGGTAGGTGTCACGGACAGGGTCCTCTCCGGCCGGGTTGACGGCCATGATCTGCAAGGGGATGTGGCCTATAGTAACAGACAACCCGTCGGCGACTGCCGCATCCGCGGCCAATTCAGGAGTTCCTCATGACCAAAGTCAGCCTGCAGTCCACCTTCAAGATCTCGCCCGACGAGGTCTGGAAACTGATCGGCCAGTTCAATGCCCTGCCCGACTGGCATCCGGCCGTGCAGAGTAGCCGACTGGAAGACAATGGCCGCCTGCGCCGCCTGAATCTGATGGGCGGCGGTGAAATCATCGAGCGTCTGGAAGTCATCGATGAAAAAGATCGCCTGTACCGCTACAGCATCGTCAGCGGCCCGCTGCCGGTGGCCAATTACACCGCCACCCTGCGGGTGCGCGACGACGGCCACGGCAACGCGTTGGTCGACTGGTCGAGCGAATTCGAACCAGCCGGAGCGGCCGAGGCAGACGCCGTAAAGGCCGTGCAGGGAATCTATCAGGCGGGATTCGACAGCCTCAAAAAAATGTTTGGCATGTAAAAGCCCATGAGCAGCTCTTTCCCGCAACGGCGCTACACGGAAGATCACTTTTGGGTAGCACTCGACGACGATGGCACTGCAACTGTGGGCATTTCCGATTACGCGCAAACCCAGCTCGGCGATGTGGTGTATGTAGAGCTGCCAGACGTGGGGCGCGATCTGGAAGCGGGCGAGGAAGCGGCTGTGATCGAATCGGTGAAAACCACCGGGGAAGTGCGCAGCCCCATCAGCGGCCGGATCATTGCAGTGAATGAAACGCTGGCCGATGAACCGGCACTGGTCAACGAATCGTGTCTTGAAGAGGGCTGGTTGTTTAAGCTGGAACCGGCCGATGAAAATGAATACGAGGATTTGATGGACGCGGCGGACTACGAAGACTTCGTCAGCGGTCTGGGCTGAGCATCGGCAGCTGCCCGGCGCGCGCATTCGCGAACAGTTCCAATACCGGCGCAATGCGCGCCCCGAGCAACATCTGGGGCTCGGAGGGTATTTTGCCTTCATCCTTCTCCCGGGCAATAAGCTGTTTCCGGGCGCGACCAAACGCCTGCGTAAATGAATGGGTTTCGCGCAGCGCCTCGTTGAAATAGGCCTCTCCAAAGTACGTCCAGCGTCGCTGATGCTCGCATCCGAATGAGGTGCGATCGGCTGCAGCTGCCGTGATGAGCAGCGTCTCCGGACCCGCCAACGCGTCGAGATAGGTGCCGGAATAGCAAGCCGAGATCACGACCACCTGCCAGCGAATACCCGCCTGGGTTAGCACTTCGCGCAGCGTTTCCGGGTACACGGGGTTCAGCCCGAGTTCCCCCAGACTGACTGCAAATTCACCGTCCTCCGCGCCGTGAGACGTAAGCAGGAGGAACAGGAGATCCTCATCGAGCTGCATCCGGGCAGCCAGACCATTCAGGGCCAGGACCAGATTGGATACGCTTGCCACCGGATGGCGAGTGAGGGTGGCGGGATTGTTCACCAGGTGCAGCACGCGACCTTCTGCACCGAAACGCTCTTTGAGTACCCGTCCGGCCGCGAGGCTTTCGCGCATGAAGACATCTTCGCTGCCGAAGCCGGCAAAGGTCACCACGAAAAGCTCCTGAGTACCGGGCACGCCAGGCTTGATGCGCGCAAGCGCAGCCTCGATCAGGGCTGGCTGGCGGTAGTACAGC
>JBIKOF010000408.1:0-2792 GCA_044358205.1 Gammaproteobacteria bacterium
GAAACGCGTCGAGGCCGAGGCCGGCGTGGCATCGCCAGTGCCCTCGATGGGCGCTGCAGGCGACTTGGGCATGGATGCGCTCGCCACCGGAGAATCAGGAAAGTCGGGTACGGTCGCCGGAGCGGGCGCGGCGGGCGTCTGAATGTGCGGGGTGCGCTGAGCGGGCATAAGCCACAGCCCCAGCGCTGCCAGAAGGACGAACCCCACCAGCACAAGAGGCAGCCGGCGCCGCGCACGGGGCGGGGTCTCGACAACGGGCAGTGGGGCTTCCCGCGGCGGCAGCGGTCGGCCTTCCTTCAAACGCGCCAAGCGCTCAGCGGAAAAATCCGGTATCGGCGCGGGCCCGGCTTTTTCCACGATCTTGAGTGCGATGACGGTGGTGTTGTCCTGTCGGGGGACAGCCGCGGCCGCGACCTCGGCCAGCAGGGTGGCAACCATCTCGCGCGGGGATCCGTCGCCGCCCATCAATTCGCTCAAGGTCGGCAGCGGCAGGGAGTCGATGCCATCGCTCGCAATGAGTAGGCGGTCGCCGACCTGTAGGGTGTAGGGCGCGGTGGGGCAGTCAATAGCGTTGATTTCGCCGCCGGCCACCGCACTCATGAGCATATTGGCCGAGAATCCGGTCTGAGCAGGCACCGCGCGGCCTTCCGCCTGCAGGGCGGCGAGGAAGCCTCCGTAGCTGTGGTCGGCGTTCAGTTTCTCCAGCTTGCCCGCACGTTGGAGGTAGAGGTGGCTGTCACCTACGCTCACCCAGTGAAGACGGGTCTCGTCGATGACGGCGCACACGAGGGTGCATCCCATCCCCTTCAGGGCCGGAGTTTCGTGGATGGTGTCTGCAATCGATCGGTTGGCCTCGAGCACGGCTTCCCGCAGAACTTCAGCGGGGGCGGTGAAAGGAAAACGCGCGGTGAGAAACTTGTTGAAGGACTGGATGGCCATGTTGCTGGCCACGTTGCCCGCCGCGTGCCCACCCATGCCATCGGCCACGATGACCAGCGCTCCGGACTCGCCGAGCCGGGTGATGAGGAATGCGTCCTCCTGGTACTCGCGGGCACCGTCGATCTGGTCGCCCGCGATTTCCGTCGTCAGCATGAGGATTGGCCCCTGTTGCGTCTTTCCATCGGACACATTGCCATGAGCCCGGTCTCTCGCCGTATTAGAATCCCCACCATGCCGCGCCAGGGGCGGCGGCATGCCCACGGGCTCCCACAGTTGATCAGGTCAGGGACAAGTGACTCGGGAGGCCATTCCTGCAGCTTAACAGATTGCAGATCTGCCCCCGAACGCAGTAACCCCGACACCAGCATAGGCGGTCTTGCATGAATCAATCCGGGTGGCGGGTGTTTCACCTTCTGGCGGCGCCATCAATCGCCATTCTGGTGGCCTTGAGCCTGCCGCGCGCGGTCGATGGTGACGTCGCGCAGGCGTTGGCCTTGAGCGCTGCCGGTCGCTGGACGGTCGGCTGCGGCATCTGGATGGCCTGGTGGTGGCTCACCGAGCCCGTGCCGTTGCCGGTAACGTCTCTATTGCCCGCACTGATTTTCCCCTTGCTCGGCGTGCAGTCGATCGAAGCCACGCTCGCGCCCTATGCAGACCCGCTGCTGTTCCTGTTCTTAGGGGGCTTCGTGCTCGCAGCCGCCATCGAGAAATGGGGTTTGCATCGACGTTTTGCATTTTCCCTGTTGGCCTTGAGTGGTGGGCAGTCGCATCGATTGGTGTTGTCGATCATGGCCGCCACCACGTTCATCAGCTTCTGGCTCTCGAACACGGCCACCGCCGTGCTGATGTTTCCTGTTGCTCTGAGCCTCGCGCGTCAGGCCGAAGTGGAAGACAACTTGCGCAAATGTCTGGTGCTGGGCGTCGCGTACAGCGCGACCATCGGTGGCATGGGGACGCTCATCGGCACGCCCCCGAATGTGTTCGTGAGCTCCTTCCTGCACAACCAGTATCACCAGACACTGGATTTCTGGACCTGGCTCGGGATTGGCATGCCAGTGGTCGCTGTGATGATGCCCGCGACCTACTGGCTGATGGTGCGAGTGATTTTTCCACTAGGCATGCAGCAAGTCCCGCTTGCGTTTGGCGAGCGGCATGAGTCGAGTTGGCAATGGTCGCGGCTGGATGCCAATGCCAGAGCCACCTTGATCATTTTCGGCCTCGCGGCGTTCGCCTGGGTCACGCGCGAGCTTTGGGTGAAGGTGGAACTTGGCGGCATCAAACCCTTCGCCGCACTCACCGATGCAGGGATTGCGATGGCGGCGGCGCTCGCACTTTTCATCTTTCCGGCGGCGCCTGCGCGCGCGCCTGCACTGGCCTGGGAAGACACCCTGCGCCTGCCCTGGGGCACGCTGCTACTGTTCGGTGGCGGACTTAGTCTTGCTGCCGCCATCGGGGCCAATCAGGTAGATGCGCTGCTCGGACAGTTGTTGGCCGGTATGCCTGCAGTGCCTAAGCCTCTGGCCATTGCCGCCATCGCAACGACGGTGATCTTTGTGTCAGAGGTGGCGAGCAACATTGCCACCGCTGCCGCGCTCACGCCGCTGCTCGCAGCGGCTGCACCCTCGTTGGGCCTTACTGCAGTGGAAGCCGCCATCATCACGGCGCTGAGCGCAAGTTCGGCCTACATGATGCCTGTGGGCACCGCCCCGAATGCCTTGGCTTATGGCAGCGGGCACATCAGCACCCGTGAGATGGCAAGAACCGGATTAGTGCTCAACCTGCTCTCGATTGCGCTGATCACGCTGATAGGCTGTTACGTCATGCCGGCGCATCTGTGACGCCTGAAACGTCCG
>JBIKOF010000029.1:0-9688 GCA_044358205.1 Gammaproteobacteria bacterium
TGAGCGTAATTCCGGACTGTGATTTCGGGGCTTAGGAGAATCTGGGTTCGCGCTTTTCCATGAAGGCATCCAGGCCTTCACGGCCATCGCTGGCCAGGATGTTGCGCACGAGATCCGCGGACGCACAGCGATAAGCCGCGTCGAGGGACTGATTGGCCTGCTGGTAGAACGACACTTTACCCAAGCGGAGCGCGTAGGCCGATTTGCCTGCCAGCTTGCGCGCCAGCGCGGCAGTGGCGGCCGCGAGTTCATCGTCGGCGATGGCGTGATTGATGAGGCCGATACGTTCGGCCGTCGTGGCGTCGATGAAATCGCCGGTCAGCAGCATCTCCAACGCGTGCTTGCGGGCGACCGTGCGCGACAGCGCGACCGCAGGCGTGGCACAGAAAAGTCCGTAATTGATGCCGGAGGTTGCAAAGCGCGCACTCTGTGCCGCCAACGCCAAATCACAGCTGGCCACCAGCTGGCAACCTGCAGCGGTCGCAATGCCCTGTACTTGCGCGATGACAGGCTGGGGAAGGTTCACGAGGGTCTGCATCATGCGCGAGCAGTCGGCCAGCAGCTTGTTCAAAAAGGCCTCATCGTGGTGACTGCGCATTTCCTTCATGTCATGGCCCGTACTGAAGGCCTTACCAGTGCTTGCGATGACCACCACCCGCACGGCGGGATCAGCCGCGATGTCGGCCAGCGCGGCGTTCATGGCGGCGAGGGTTTCGCTGGATAGCGTGTTGTAGGACTCGGGCCTGTTCAGGGTAAGGGTCGTTACGCCCTCATGATCTTCGCGCAGGACAGCGACGCGAGAGAGGGTGTCGGGCTTGGCAGCCATGGCGGACTCCTGAGGAAATGCAGGGTGAAAGGCAGATTGTGAGCCGAGGCCGGTATTTAGGGCGCGAGCCACAGGGTCGTCAAGAAGCCTCGCGCGCGCAGCGCCCCCTCCAGAGAAGTCAGCAAGGGCGCAGATAGATGCGTGAGACAGGTGATCTCGCCCGGGCCCGAACCCAGAGCGTCGATTGCGAATAGCCAGTCACGCGTGGGATCTTCCGAGACCACTACGGGCACCCTGAAGGCATCGCGCCGGGCGAGGGTCAGGATCGCAGGCGAGAGGGCTGCCTCGTGCACGATTACATCGGTGGCGAAGAGCCGCCGCAGCACCCGCAGCTGCAGGAGATCGGGATCGTCGGACGCGAGCTGGATGACTGTGCAGCGCGGGACGACAGTCCCGAGGGGACCGCCCAAGGCGGCTAGCAATTGTTGCTCTGCGAGTCCCTCGTCACCCGCGAGCACCGACTCGGCAATCTCGCCCCGCATCACCGAAAGCCAGAACTGGCGGCGTGCCGAGCCCTCGGGGTAGCGCGCCTGCACGGCGGCGCGGTGGCGGCGGCAAAACGCGGCCAGCGACCCCAGCCGTGGGGGCAGCAGCGTTTCTATCCTCGCCCGGAGTTCGGTCGCCAGCACCGGCGCGCTACCACCCGTGGAACAGGCAACCAGCACGGGATCGCGGTCGATGATGGCAGGCACGATGCCCGTCGAATTGGCGGGGTCGTCAACCACATTGACCAGCACGCCGCGTTCGCCGGCATCGAGGGCAACCGCCCGATTGACCGCTTGGTCGTCCGTCGCGGCGACCACCAGGCGCGGCACAGGGGCGGCCAGATCCCCGGGCTGGTAAGGTCTGATGACCAGGTCGACTTCACCAGTGGCGGCAAGTGAACTGATCTCCGGACAGGGCGTCAGGGCGACGACGCGCAGGCGTGCGCCTGCCGCCAGCAGCAGCCGGGCTTTACGGGCCGCGACCTCGCCACCTCCGATCAGGAGCACGGGCGCACCACGGAGGTGCAAAAAAAGTGGAAAATACTCCAGAGTCGCCTCGCATCAGGCATTCGAAGGAGCCGAGGATTATCAAGGCCACCACGACTGCGCTCAATCAGGGCATGTCGCGTGTCCCTCCGGGACGAGGGACGCACGCAGCCGATACCGGCACGCCAATTGCAAAAGAGACCGTGCCGCCAAACCACGCGCCAATCCGGAGGACCGAAGATGGCCTACACCGCGGATTTTTCCCAGTTCAAATTTCCCGAGCTCGCGTCAGCTTTCGCCGGCAAGCGCGTGCTCATCACCGGTTCCGGCAAGGACTGCGGTATCGGCCAGGCGCTTGCGCTGGCTGCGGCCGCCAATGGTGCCAGTACGGTCGGGGTTCACTTTAACAGCAGCTACCGCGACGGGTTTGATCTCGTCGACGCCATTCGGCGGGAGGGTGGAAATGCCTTCGGATTGCAGGCAGATGTCACGAACACCCGTGACCTCTGGGCCTCGCGGACCTATGTGATCGAGCAGATGGGCAACAAGGGGCCTGACATCGTCATCTGCAATTCAGGACTCACGGAGAAAGGCTATCGCTTCGGTCGGGCGCTGCCCGAAATCGAAGGCGAAGGCCGGGCCGAACGCCGCGCGCGCGTGCGCCGCGACTTCATCGAGAATCTCGCCGAGTCCTCTCTGGTAATGAACACGAAGATTGACGGCTTCACGGCCATGACCCACCTGTGGGCCGGCGAGGCGGTCTACCATCGCTCGCCCCTGCAGCTCATCTATATCTCCTCGATGCAGGCCATCGAGCCCGGCGTCGCAGTGCCTGGCTACGTGGTGGCCAACTGGGCGGTGCTGAAACTGCCGGAGGTCTTGAAGGTTAATCTGGGCAAGGCCAGCGATATGGTGAGCGCCGCGTCCATCATGCTGCCCTTCATCCGCACAGGCATGACCGAAGAATACGCGACCAACCCGAAAGTGTTTGGGCGCTGGCAACCGCGCATGCTCGAGCCCTTCGAGGCCGCGCGCAGCGTGACCCAGCTACTGGGCCGCAGTCACGAGGAACTGAACCTCGGAAACTTCAAGCTCGGCGTCGGTGGCTCGGCCGAGGCGCTCGAACTGAAGTGGTCGCGGGTGTCTATCGACGTGAACGAGTCTGCGGTCGACTGGCGCTGAGGCCGACACGGGCGCCGGGCCGGGCTGTCACACCAGCTCGGCCTGGGCCTGCGGGAATAACCCGCTCTTGTAACGCTTGAAGTTGGACGCGTAGTTGTCCGCCATGCGCACAAGGTTGGCACGTTGCTCCGGCGTGAGTTCCCGTACCACGCGTCCGGGCACCCCCATCACGAGGCTGCCGTCCGGGATCTCCTTGCCCTCCGGAATAAGCGCACCGGCCCCGATGAGACACTGCTTCCCAATTCGCGCGCCATTCAGCACAACCGCGTTGATGCCGATGAGGGTGTCGTCGCCAACGGTGCAGCCATGGAGCAACGCCTTGTGCCCGATGGTGCAGTTGCGGCCAACCGTCAGCGGGAAGCCCGGATCGGTATGCAGCACGGCCAAGTCCTGCACGTTGGAATTTTCCCCGATGGTGATGGGCTCCCGATCGCCGCGGATGACGGCCCCGAACCAGACGCTGGTGTTGTGGCGAAGCAGTACGGCCCCGATGACGCTCGCCGAATCGGCCACCCAGTAATCGCCCTCGGCGCGTACGCGCCGGTCTTCAAGCTGGTAGATCATGGGGTTCTCAGGTCTCGCCAAAAATCCAGGGCGCCGACAGCCGGCGCCGAGCCTCGTAGGCGCGGATGGCGTCGGCCCGCTGCAGGGTAATGCCGATATCGTCGAGCCCGTTGAGCATTCTGTGCTTGAGTCCTGCGTTGTACTCGAAGTCGAAGGTCTCTCCGCCCGGCGTCCGCACCTGCTGAGTAGCCAGGTCGATCGTGAGCTGGTAACCCTCCTGCGCCCGGCATGCGTTGAAGAGCGCCTCCACCGTGGGCGCTGGTAGCACCACTAGCAGCAGACCGTTCTTGGCCGAGTTGCCGTAGAAGATGTCGGCGAAACTAGGGGCGATGATGGCGCGAATGCCATAGTCGACGATGGCCCACGGCGCATGTTCACGCGAGGAGCCGCAGCCGAAATTATCCCGCGCCAGCAGAATCTGCGTCCCGTGGTAGCGGGGCTGGTTGAGCACGAACTCGGGATTGAGCGGCCGCCCTTCGTTAGCCTTGTCGGGCTCACCCTTGTCCAGGTACCGCCATTCATCGAATAGATTCGGACCAAAACCCGAGCGCTTGATGGATTTCAGGAACTGTTTCGGGATGATTGCATCGGTGTCGACATTGGGTCGATCGAGCGGTGCGACGAGGCCGGTGAGCGTGGTGAATGCATCCATGATCAGAAGCCTCGCGCGTCGACGAAATGGCCAGCGATACCGGCGGCAGCCGCCATGGCTGGAGAGACGAGATGGGTTCGCCCCCCGTGCCCCTGACGACCCTCGAAGTTGCGGTTTGAAGTGGAGGCGCAACGTTCACCGGGAGAGAGCTGATCCGGATTCATGCCGAGACACATGGAACATCCCGGCTCCCGCCATTCGAAGCCCGCCGCGCGGAACACGCGGTCTAGCCCCTCCTCTTCCGCCTGCTGCTTCACCAGACCAGAGCCCGGCACCACCATCGCGAGCTTGACGTTGCCGGCCACATGACGCCCCTTGATGACGGCAGCAGCGGCGCGGAGGTCTTCGATGCGGGAATTGGTGCACGAACCGATGAAAATCTTGTCGACCGGGATATCGGTGAGCGCCGTGCCCGGCTTGAGATCCATGTAGCGCAGCGCATTTTCCATGCCGATGCGACGGGTCTCGTCGGATTCCTCAGCCGGATTGGGCACTCGGCCGGAAACCGGGAGCACCATTTCCGGCGAGGTCCCCCAGGTGACCTGGGGTTCAAGTGTCCGCGCGTCCAGACGGACCACGGTGTCGAAATGTGCACCGGGATCCGAGTGCAGGCGCTTCCACGCCTCGACCGCCTGTTCCCAGCGGGCACCGCGTGGCGCGTTGGGGCGTCCGTTCACGTAGGCCAGGGTGATGTCGTCCACCGCTACGAGTCCGGCCCTGCCACCTGCCTCGATCGACATGTTGCAGATGGTCATACGTTCTTCCATCGACAGCGCGCGGATGGCGCTGCCAGCGTATTCCATGGTGTGACCCGTGGCGCCTGCGGTGCCGATCCGGCCGATGATGGCAAGGATGAGGTCTTTGGCGCTGACGCCTGTGGGCAGCTCACCATCCACGTCGATGAGCATGTTCTTCGCCTTGCGCAGCACGAGACACTGGGTGGCCATTACGTGTTCGACCTCGGAAGTGCCAATCCCGAATGCCCAGGCACCAAGCGCGCCATTGGTGGCCGTGTGGGAGTCGCCGCAGACGATGGTCATGCCTGGCAGGCTCCAGCCCTGCTCGGGCCCGGTGACGTGCACGATGCCTTGGCGGATGTCGCCGATATCGAAATGAGTGATGCGGTGTTCCCGGCAGTTGCGTGCCAGCGTCTCGAGCTGCACGCGAGCAACTGGGTCAGTGATGTTGTGGACGTCTTGCGTGGGGACGTTGTGGTCGGACACCGCCACGGTGGCTGATGTGCGCCACAGCTTGCGGCCCGCGAGCTTGAGGCCTTCGAAGGCCTGAGGCGTGGTGACCTCATGGGCAATATGGCGGTCGATATAAATCAGGGCAGAGCCATCGTCGTAGCTTTCAACGAGATGGTCGTCCCACAGCTTGTCGTAGAGTGTCTTGGCAGTCATCGGTCCCGGGTCCTGTGGATACGCCCGACCAGTGCGGGCGCACGGATTCTAGCCCATCCACTCGCCCGCGCACCGTGGTCGGTGTCCCGCCCGGGGAACTGGACTATGATCCGGCACTCCCACTCCCCACAGCGTTCCTGTCCCGGAGAAGCCCGTGTCCCAATCCCTGAAGCCCCTGCTCCTTGCCGCGATCCTTGGTCTTTCGCCAACGCTCGCCCTGGCTGATTTCAATGATGGCGTTGCCGCTTTCGTAGCCGGCGACCTCGACAAGGCCCTGAGCATCTTCGTCCCGCTTGCGGAAACTTCCGACCACGGCTACGCCCAGTACTTCCTGGGGCGCATGTATGCAGACGGTCGGGGCGTGGAAAAGTCCCCACAGGAGGCCGCCAAGTGGTTTCGTAAAGCGGCCGAGAAAGGCGTCAAGGAGGCCCAGTTCCACTTGGGCGGGCTGTACGAGCGTGGGGAGGGAGTGCCTCAAGATTACGAGTACGCCTACGCCTGGTTTACCGTGGCGGAAAAGTTGGGGAATCCCCGCGCGGGTGCGGCACGCACCACCTGTGCTGCCAAGCTGGACCCCGAGGGACTCAAGGAAGCCGAGGCACTGGCCGCTGATCTGACTGCCAAATACGGCCGGGTGGCGCCGGGCACCAGCGTCGACAAGTAGCGCAAACTTGCCGTCAGGGCGGCCCTGTCTGTTAGTCATGCGCGCCACGCCCATCAACTCCTGATCCGGGGACTTTGACCTTATGGTGGAATCCAGTCAGGAGCTCGTGATGATGTTTGCCGACATCAGCGGCAGCACGCGCATCTACGAGCTTTTGGGGGATGTGGCCGCACGCGCGAAGGTCGCGCGTTCCACGGCACGGCTGGCCGCGTTAGCGGAAGCAAACGGCGGAGTGGCCATCAAGACCATTGGGGATGGCGTGATGTGCTCGTTCAAGGATCCCGCACAGGCCATAGAGGCGGCCTGCGATATGCAAGCCGCGTTCGAAGAGGAACCTCCGGAGCTCACCCCGGCCGGTCCGCTCGCGCTCAGTATTCGGATAGGGCTCCATCAGGGACCCATCATTCTGGAAAAAGACGACGCCTTCGGGGATGCGGTCAACGTCGCCTCCAGAGTCTGTGGCATGGCCAAAGCCGGTCAAATTCTGGCGACGGCAGACGCGATTCGCCAGTTGCCCGCAGTGCTGCTGCGCCAGACACGTCTCATCGATCAGGCACCCGTGCGCGGCAAGCGCCACGCGCTCGAGATTCATGAAATTCTCTGGCAACCCAATGATGTGACCTGGATGTCGGTACCACTGACCGCGTTGCCGGCAGCAGAAACTCCTCGACTCACCTTGCGCTATCGCGATCACTCCCTGCGCATGGACCACGACCGCACGACCATCGTCATCGGACGAAGCCGCAATGCCGATCTCACCGTGCAAGAGAGTCTGGCTTCCCGTCTCCACGTGCGCATCGAACAGCGTCGCGGCAAGTACTTCATCACCGACCTCAGCACCAACGGCACCTTTGTACGTCAGGGTGACGCCAGCGCTTTCCTGCGACGAGAAGAAATGCCCCTCACCGATTCGGGTGTCCTGAGCCTTGGGCGGGCGGTGGATGATGCTCATGCAGAGTGCGTGCACTTTTCGTTTGAGCCCATGCCGTGAGCCGAGCGTCTGACACGGAACCCGACATTGGCAGCCTCCTGGCCGCACGCCCGCTGCGCACCGCGCGTCGGTACGCCTGGACCTCGGCCGGGCTGACCCATCAGGGCCTGGTGCGCTCGGCAAACGAAGACGCACTGTGCCTGCGCAATGACATCGGCTTATGGGCCGTTGCCGATGGCCTGGGCGGGCACGCCGCCGGAGATCTGGCGAGCCAGACCGTGGTGGAAAGCCTGTTCAGGCTCAAACCCTACCCCGATCTCGGCGTGATGGCCGAGTTCATGGAACACGCGCTGCTCGATGCCAACCAGCGTCTGGTCGCGCTTGCAGCCGAGCGCCAACAGGTGATCGGCTCCACTGTGGTGACATTCGCCATCGTCGAGTCCTATGCCCTGTGCCTGTGGGTCGGCGATAGCCGGCTATACCGCTATCGTGGCGGCGTGATGCGACAACTGACGGTCGATCACTCCCAGCAGGAGCGATTCGTCGAGGAAGGCGTGATGTCCAGAGCGGAAGCCAAGGCCCATCCGCATGGCCACCTGCTGACGCGCGCAATTGGCGCTGGCCCTGATTTGCGGGTGGATATGGACGTATTCCCACTGCGCACTGGCGATCTGTACCTGCTGTGCAGTGATGGCCTCGACAAACACGTCACAGAAGACGAGATCGCGGTGCATCTGGCGCGTGGCGATGTGCAGGCAGGCGTGGATTCCCTGCTGGAACTCGTGCTCTCGCGCGGCGCTTCCGATAATGTCACCGTCTGCGCAATCGCCGTGACCTGAGGACGGGCATGAAGGAACGCAAACCCTCACCGGTCCGCACCCTCGCCCGACGGTATGCAGCAGGGGAACTCGACCACCGCGAATACCTCCGCGAGCGGCGCGCCCTGTTGGACGACATCTGCTCGGGCATCGTCGCGCTACCGGATGAAGATATTCCGCCAACTCCGCAACGCCTGCTGATGCGTGAAACCACGCCCGATCCGGCGGAGAGCTCAGGGTTGTTTCGGCGTCCTCTGCTGTGGCTCTGCGTGCTGGTGGCTTTGGCTGTACTGGGCTGGTGGTTGTGGGGAGGTATGGCGTGAGCACGGCGAGCTCCCCGCTCAATGTCGATCCCGCTGAGGTCGCAAAGTTCGCGGCGCATGCAGATACCTGGTGGGACCCGGAGGGACCGGGTCGGCCGCTGCACGAAATCAATGACTGCAGGCTTGGCTTCGTGGCAGATCGCTGCAATCTCGCACAATCGGACGTGGTGGATGTAGGTTGCGGCGGCGGCATTCTCACGGAAGCGCTGGCGCGGCGCGCACGCCACGTCACGGGGATAGATGCCACCGAAGCACTGGTGGATGCGGCGCGCACGCACGCGGCCCACTCCGCACTCAGCATCCACTATGAAACCCTCACAGCAGAAGCGCTGGCGGCGCGACAACCGGCGAGCTTCGATGTTGTCACCTGCATGGAACTGGTGGAACACGTGCCGGATCCGGAACGCCTCATCGCGAGCCTTTCGGCATTACTGAAGCCCGGAGGGTCGCTCTTTCTTTCCACCATCAATCGTAATTTGCGCGCCTATCTCGAAGTGGTTGTGGGCGCGGAATACCTGCTTGGGCTACTCCCGCGCGGCACACATGACTACCGCCAATTCATGCGCCCCGCGGAGGTCGCGCGGTTATTGCGCGCCGCTGGCCTCGAAGTCATGGCGGTGACTGGCATGCGCTATCAGCCCCTGCGCAGGCGCGCGGTTCTCGTGCCCTCACCGGAAGTTAATTTCCTGATTCACGCACGACGCGATTGACCATGGCCTTCCTGGAAGCCGCACGCGCTGCGGTGTTGTTCGATCTCGACGGCACCCTGCTCGATACCGCCCCCGATCTGGCGGCAGCGCTCAATCGCCTGCGACAACTGGAGGGTCTGGCGCCGCTGCCCTATGCGGATATACGCCCCCATGTGTCCCATGGCAGCAAGGCGCTGACGCGTCTCGGTTTCGAGCTTCCGCCAGAGAGTGCCGAATTCGAAGCCCTGCGCCTTCGGCTGCTCGATCTCTACCGCGAGGATGTCGCTTCACGGAGCCGACTCTTCGATGGCATGGCGACTGTGCTCCTTGGTCTTCAGTCGACGGGCCTTTCCTGGGGCATCGTGACCAACAAGCCCGGCTGGCTGACCACGCCATTGCTCGCTCAGATTGCATTGCCCGTCCATCCGGGCTGCGTGATCAGCGGCGACACCCTGTCGGTGAGCAAGCCAGACCCAGCGCCACTCCTTCTCGCCGCCGCGCAGTTGGGTATTCCGCCGCAGAATTGTCTCTATATCGGCGACGCCGCACGTGATGTGGAGGCAGGACAACGGGCCGGCATGGCCACGCTGGTTGCGGCTTACGGTTACCTCACGCAAGACGATATCCCGACTGACTGGGGCGCTGGGGGCATGGTCGATTCACCG
>JBIKOF010000409.1:0-2784 GCA_044358205.1 Gammaproteobacteria bacterium
ATCGAGATAGTCACGTAGATTCACGCGGAAACGCAGCGTGTCTTCGACAACCTCGATGAAATTCCCGGCCTCGGCGAGGCGCTCATACTGGGCCGTGCCGCGTTGTCGCTGGCGACGCTTGAACACCACCTGCTCGGGCGGTACCTCCAGCACGCCGGGCACCTGCGAGAGCGCTTCGTCCAGTCGTTGCCGCGCGCGCGTTTCATCCACTGTCGCGGGCGCCGCGTACTCCTGAACATGCACCCAGAGCGCGTCGGCCTGATACAGATCGATCGCCACCGCATACTCCGGCATGTCGGCGTCGTACAGGCGATAGCACCCGATCCCGTTTCGTCGGGCCCATCGGCCCAGATGCTTCAGATTCTTGCGCAGGCGGTTGGCGAACATCAGCGCGCCTTCGCTGGGTGGGGTGTCGGCCGCCCGTTGCTGGGCGCGCGCCACGCGCGCACTCCCGGCTGGCATCTCCAGGCGGTAATTCGCAGGCTCCAGCGTCAGTCGCAGCAGGGCGCATTCGAGGGGACCATTGAATAGCGCATGCATGCGATGCGCACGGATCCCGAGCGTATTGCCGAGACTCGCCTCCCCAATGAGGAGCGCGGCTTCCCAGCCCGTGAAGTGATGGCGGAGCTGCGCGCCGAGCGCGCGATGCAGTTCGACGAGCTCCTCGCGATTGCCAAGGCGTTCCCCGTAAGGGGGATTTGTGACCACCAGTCCCGGCATCGCATCTGCATCGGGCACGGCCTGTTCGAGCGCGCCGGTCTCGACTCGAATTTTCCCGGCCAAGCCTGCGTTGGCAATATTGTCGCGTGCCACGGCGACCATGCGAGGATCTGCATCGCTGCCGTAGATGGTGGGTAATACGGCAAGACCTGCCGCGCGGCGCGCGAGCGCCTCGTCGTAGAGAATCTGCCACAGCTCTGGTTCGTGCCCTCGCCAGCGCGCGCACCCTGGCTGCTCGCGGAGCAGGCCGGGCGCGATGTCCGCTGCGATCAGGGCACCCTCGATGAGGAAAGTCCCGGAGCCGCACATCGGGTCGAACAGTGTTCCGCCGCGTCGCGCGATCTCGGGCCAACGGGCGCGCAGCAGAATTGCCGCCGCCAGGTTTTCCTTCAGCGGGGCCGCGCCCTGGGCACCCCGGTATTGACGGCGGTGCAGGCTGTCCCCGGAGAGATCGATGGCGAGCTGCGCACGATTGCGGTCGAGATGCAGGTTCAGGCGGACATCAGGCGCATGCGTGTCCACGCCCGGCCGCACGCCATGCTGGTCCCGAAACTGATCGACCACCGCATCCTTGACGCGCCGTGCCGCATACAAAGTGTGCGTCAGATTGGAACGCTGACACACGGCATCCACCGCCAGCGTCCCCTCGGCGCCCAGGTGTCCAGACCAGTCGATGTTGCGCACGCCGGCGTAGAGCGCAGCCTCATCGGGCGCCTCGAAGTGCGCCAGTACATGCAGCAGGCGATTGGCGACGCGTGACCACAGCAACACCCGATAGGCGCAGCTGAGGTCGCCTTGAAAGCCCACGCCCCCTACATGCACGCGCGGATCCATCGCCCCTAGTGAGACGAGTTCCGCGGCAAGCAGCTCGGCCGTGCCCTTGGGACAGGTTGCAAAAAAAACGAGTGACATGGGCAGACTCGAAGCGAAGTGGGAGGCTTGCGGGATTGTAAGCGGCGGCACATAGTGCCCCACACAACAATGAACTGCGAGGGGAACGGCATGGCTATCGGGTTCGACGACGTCAAGCTCAAATACATCGAGATCGCCGAGGCAAAGGCGATGCGCGGATTGCGGGTGGTGCTGGGGGCTTACCCCATTCCAGGACCTTGGCGCGAGTCCTGCAAAGGCATCCTGCATGTCAAAGGCCTCAGCTATACGGCCGTGCGCACCGGCAACGCAGGTACCCCCGATGTGGCGCTGGGTATGGGCGGTTCGCAGTCGGAGCTGATCGAGTGGACCGGTCAGGCCAGCGCGCCGGTGATGGCATGGAACGATGAAAAGCCGCGGTCTACCTGGATCGATCAGCTGAATCTCGCCGAGCAACTCGCGCCCACTCCCTCGCTGGTGCCAGCCAAGGTCGAAGACCGTGCACTGATGTTCGGTCTGGCCAACGAGCTGCTAGGCGAAAACGGCATGATCTGGGTGAAGCGGTTGCTCATGGTGCATGGCCCGCTGAGCACTTTGCCGGCCGATGATCCGCAGCGCGAATTCTGGATCTTCCTGGGCAACAAGTACGGTTACACCCCGGCTGCAGCCGAGGCCGCCGCACTTCGCATTCGCGATATCGTCGCGGCGCTCGATGCCCAGCTTGCCCGACAGTCTGCGCTTGGGCGTCGGTATCTCGTGGGTGAAACGCTCTCTGCGCTGGATATCTACTGGGCTGCCTGCTGCGCCATTCTTGCCCCGCTGCCGCCTGACCAATGTCCGATGGCTGACGCTTTCCGAGGCGCATACGGCAATGATGACCCGCGAATTGCCGCCGCGTTGTCACCGGCCCTGCTCGCGCACCGCGACTTCATCTACCGGACCCATCTCGAGTTCCCGATCGTGTTCTGATTCGCGTCCGAAAACCGCGCGCCTCAAGCGCCAAGGGAGACTTCCATGGACACAATCCGCAGTTTGCCCGGCGCCGCCCTCAGGCGGCACCACCACATAACGCTCTGCACGGGGGACGCGCAGGAGGACTATGCGTTTCACACGCGTGTCCTCGGTTTGAAAAGCGTGAAGAAAACCTTGCTCTACGATGGACAGGTTCCGGTCTACCATCTCTACTACGGCAAC
>JBIKOF010000410.1:0-2781 GCA_044358205.1 Gammaproteobacteria bacterium
ACCGAGATTCACAAGGGGGAGGTCATCTCGATCATCGGCCCCTCGGGATGTGGCAAGAGCACGTTTCTGCGCTGCCTGAATCTGCTGGAGACTCCCACTGCGGGGCGGATTCTCATCGATGGGACGGATTTGACGGACCGACGCACCCAGGTGCCCAAGGTTCGCCAGAAAATGAACATGGTGTTCCAGTCATTCAACCTGTTTGCGCACCTAACGGTCCTCGAAAATCTGACCTTGGGGCCGTTGCACCTGCTGGGTGAGGCGCGCGAGGCGGCAGAGGCACACGCCCACGAACTCTTGCGGGTGGTGGGGCTGGCGGAGAAGGCGAACAATTTTCCGGAGGAGCTCTCCGGCGGCCAGCGGCAGCGGGTCGCGATAGCGCGCTGCCTTGCCATGCGTCCCGAGATCATCCTGTTCGACGAACCCACCTCCGCGCTCGATCCGACCATGGTCCGAGAGGTGCTCTCGGTCATTCGGCGTCTCGCCCGAGAGGGAATGACGATGCTCATCGTCACCCATGAGATGGACTTTGCGCGCGATGTTTCCCACCGCGTGTTCTATATGGACGAAAAGGGCATTTACGAAGAGGGGACCCCACAGCAGATCTTCGAGGCGCCGGTCCGTGAAAAAACCCGGGCTTTCATCAACCGGGTGCGTAGCTATTCCTGCGTGCTCAACAGCCCGGATTTCGACCTGCCAGGGCTCAATGCCGGCATGGAAGCCTTTTGTGAGAAACAGATTCTGCCGCGCACCACCCGCCACAATCTTCTGCTGGTGGCAGAGGAGTTGCTGCTCGCCTGGCGGGCGGCGCTTGCCGCAGCGCCCGTGGAAATGACGGTGGCCTACACTGAAAAAACCGAGATCCTCGAACTCGTCTTCGAGCAGGCGGGCCCGGAATTTGACCCGCTGGAGTCGCATGGACTGGAGGACGATCTGGGAATCGTCCTTGCGCGCAATTTTGCCGAGGAACTCGTCTTCACGCGCGAGCAAGGACGCAATCGCCTGGTCGCTCGCATCAAGCGCTGAGCAAACGCTGCGGGCGATTAGGCGTTCTTGATCGTAAGTCCCCCATCCACGGGGATCGCCGCGCCGGTGATATAGGACGCAGCAGGGAGCACCAGACTCAGCGTTATCTGCGCGATTTCCTCCGGATCTGCATAGCGTTTCAAGGGCACCCGACGCCGGGCAAATTCCAGCTTGTGTTCGTCGGCGATATTGGAAGTCATCCCCGTATTGACGGCCCCAGGACAGATGCAGTTGACGGTGATGCCGCGATTGGCGAGTTCCACCGCAAGCGATCGGGTGAGACCGATGACAGCTGTCTTGCTGGATGTATAGGCGCTGATCCCCTTGGTGGCCCCCAGTGCTTCGGTAGACGCAATGTTCACCACACGGCCCGCGCCGCTGCGGGTGAGATGGGGCAGGCACGCGCGTGTCATGCCGACGTGGGCGGTCAGATTGACAGCCAAGGTCCGGGCCCAGCGTTCATCGAACGTCGCATCCTCCAGTGGTGATTCAAAGACTACGCCTGCATTGTTGACGAGGATGTCGAGGCTGCCCCAGCGGGCAACCACGTCGTCCACCACACGTTGGCGTGCCGCGCTATCGGCAACATCCAGCGACCAGCCGGCGGCGCTGCCCCCGGCCGTCGTGATTTCTTGCACCACGGCATCTACCTTGGCTTGATCGAGATCGCAGACGGCGACGTGCGCGCCCTCATCCGCGAAAAGCAGGGCGGTCGCGCGCCCCATCCCACTTGCGGCACCGGTGACCAGGGCGACCTTGTGGGCGATGCTGCGACTCAGTCGTGACAGGCGTGGCATAGGTTTTTCTCCGAGGCTGCGAGTTGAATAGCGGCTGGCGGCAGGTGGCCGCCGCGGGAGCATACCGTATACTCGCGACCCCCCGGATCGGATCCCTGTCATGGCGAACCTGGACACCACGCCCGATCGCTTCGCCAGATTTGCACCGGCGCTGTTTGTATGGCTGTGGTCCACCGGCTTCATCGGCGCGAAGTACGGACTGCCCTACGCTTCTCCGATCGAGTTCCTGTTCTACCGATACCTCGTCGTTGCGCTCATTCTTGGGCTCGTTCTCCTGCTCTGGCGCGTTCCCTTGCCGCGACGGCCGTCCGTCTGGCTGCATCTGGGCCTGATCGGGCTTCTGATGCACGGGGTCTACATTGCGGGTGTGTTCATCGCCATTGACCTCGGCACGGGTTCGGGCATTGCATCGGTCATCGTGGGCGTGCAACCCCTGCTCACCGCTGCGGTTGCAGCGCCCTTGCTCGGCGAGCGCGTGAGTCTGCGCCAGTATTGCGGACTCGCCCTGGGTTTCGTCGGTTTGACCCTCACCGTCAGCCGCAGCTTTTCGCAAGGCGAGTTGCCGCTCTCCGGGCTCGGATGCTGCGTTCTGGCGTTACTCGCAATCACCCTCGGCACGGTGCACCAGAAAAAGCATGGTGCCGGAATTGACATGCGGGTGGGGGCATTCATCCAGTTCTTTGTCAGCGCGCTCGCATTCGGCGTGCTACTCCTGTTTGTCGAACAACGGCCGACTGTCTGGGATCCGCGCTTCATTCTGACGTTGGCGTGGATGTGTCTCGCGCTGTCCTTGGGTGCGATCAGTGTGCTGTGGATGCTGATCCAACGCGGGGCTGCCGCGCGCGTCGCAAGCCTTTTCTATCTGGTCCCCCCGGTGACTGCGCTCGAGGGCTATGTGCTCTTCGGGGAAGCGCTCAGTAGCTGGCAGTTGCTGGGCATCGCGGTGACAGCCGTAGGC
>JBIKOF010000411.1:0-2780 GCA_044358205.1 Gammaproteobacteria bacterium
TGCGGGATTTCTCCAGTATCACGACGCTTGCGGACTTCGAGCGCCGCCCAGTCAACCTCTCGATAGCCGTCAAAGCGCGTAACGCGCTCAATCAGTTCAACGATTCCCAGCTGCAGCAGGCCGGAGCATTGACGCTCGGCACGGGCAGCACCATTCACGCCGACGTCGGCGCGCAAATTTCCCTGCTCAGCGACACTCGACTGTTCATCGACGGCACGCTTCGAGCGCCGGGTGGCCGGATTACCGCAGAGCTGACCAGTGGTATCAACGGAGAGACGCTCCTGCAGCATCTTCCGTCACAGACGCTGTGGCTCGGCGCGAATGCGCACCTTGAAGCCGGCGGCGCATTCATCTCACGACCAGATGATCGCGGACTCCTCCTCGGCGAGCTGGTCGACGCTGGCTCAATCACCCTTCGTGCCCGCAGCGGTGCCCTGCTGGCAGAGCAGGGCGCACTACTCGATGTGACCGGTGTTGCCGAAACCTTCGATGTGTTTGAGAGAGGGGCGCGTTCAACCCGCGTGGTTCGACAAGAAGTGGCCGGCGACAGTGGGCAGATTACGCTGCTGGGGGCCGAAGCACTCCTGTTCGAGGGCGAAATGCGTGCTAATGCCGTACGCGCCGGAGCGCGTGCTGGCAGTTTGCGTTTCGGTCTGGATGCGCAGGGTCGGAACGACAATTTCACCCTCACTGCCGCAGAACTCGCGCTGCCGTTGGGGGCGCGTCGCCTGGAGATACTGGCCGAGGCGGCCAGCCTCATTCCCGAAAATTTTGCGCCGGGGCAGGCGCTGGCCGCTGACCTCAATGGCATAGCACGAGTCAGCACCGGCCAGCTTGCCCGCGGGGGCTTCGGTGATCTTGCGCTCCAGGCACGGAATCTGGCGCGCGATCCTGCGACCGTGGCCCCGGGCACGATTCATCTCGCGGCCGGCACCACGCTTGAATCGACGCGTCGCCTTGCCCTCGAGGCCTCCAGCATCGTCGGTTTGGGTGGCGACGTGTTTCTCGCCGCGCCGTATGTCGCGCTCGGCAACCCGGATCGAAATGCCGACAATCGCAATCCTGCGCCGCAGGTGACGAGCGGCAATCTCGTCGCAGGCGAAACACGCTTGTTCGTTTCCGCGGAGCTGCTCGATCTTCTGGGCCACTGGGAACTCAACGGATTCGCGCAGGCCGATTTGCGCAGCCGTGGGGATCTGCGCCTGCGCGGGATACAGCGCCTTGGAAAACCCGACGGTACCATCGACACCGTCGGTAGCGGCAGTCTTACGACGCGCGCTGACCTGACGCTTGCCGCGCAGCAGATCTACCCGGTGACGCTGAGCGAGTACCGCTTGGCAATTCTGGATAATCCAGAAGGCAGGCTGGTTTTCGAGGCCACAGGTTCGCCCGTGAGCACGGTGCTCTCGGCCGGCGGCAAACTCACCGCCGAGGCAGCCCATATCCTGCAAGGTGGAAATCTGCGGGCACCGTTTGGCACGCTGGATCTGCAGGCAGGGACCTCGCTTGAGCTCCTGCCGGGCAGTCTCACCTCCACCTCGCTTGCTGGGCAGGTTGTGCCGTTTGGACAGATCGAGCTGGGACGGGATTGGGTTTATCAACTCGATTCGACCCGCCAGACCCGACCCCGATTGGTGTTCAGCCCACAGAGCAATCGCCCGACGGACCCGTTCCCGGAATCACGAGTCGCGCTCGAAGCGCCAACGATCGCGTTGGCGCCCGGTGCCGTGATTGACCAATCGGGCGGCGGAGATTTGCAGGCCTACGAATTCATTCCGGGACTCACGGGGACGGTCGACCCCCTGCAGGATCCCACCCGACGCGCCATCCTTCCCGGCCTTGGCTCGACGTACGCGGCAATTGACCTCCAGGAGAGCGTTGGCTTCGCCGACCTGCCGGGTGAGGCCATCCACCTGAGTGCCTCCGTTGGCGATCTAGCTGCCGGAACTTACGCCCTGTTGCCTGCGCATTACGCGCTCTTGCCGGGCGCGTGGCTGGTGAGTCCCGCGGCGGATTTCCCCGTGATGGCCGAGGGAACAGCCTTCACGTTGCCCGGGCAGGGTACCGTGCTGGCGGGCCGAAGGCTGTTCGCGAGCGGGCTTGAAGGCGACGCACTCGAAAGTGGATTTCTGCTGCAAAACGGAGCCGACCTCGCTCGACTCGGTCGCTTCGATGTAAGCCTTGCGAGCAACTTTGCTTATCTCGGTGACAACGCACGACCCCAGGATGCAGGGACACTGCAGCTCGCCGCGCGCGACGCGCTCTCGCTGGATGCCACCTTGCGTGCCGCACCGGTTCTGAACGGGCTGGCGGGACGGGTGGAAATTGCGGGCAGCGACCTGGCGGTGATCGCGGCAGGTGCGGAAGCCGACGGTACACCAGGAGTGCTCTCTGTAGACGCTGGCGAGCTGAATGCGCTCGACGCGGCAAGCGTGCTACTTGGCGGCACCACATCCGGTTCGCGTCTCGATCGGCAGCTGGAGGTACAGGCCGGCAGAATTACCATCAGCGCGGGCGCAAACCTCCAGAAATCCGAGATCATCCTTGCCGCGCAGGATGAAATCCGGGTGGAGGGCAGTGCGTCGATTGAAGGCAGCGGCGGTACGCCGGTCGCCTCCAGCGTGCTGCGCGTGTCGGGCGATGGCAGCGTGCTGCGCCTCGGCAATGGCGGTGCACTGACGCTGGTTAGGGAGAGTGAAACCGGCACGCAGGGCGTGCTCGAGGTGGCCACAGACGCAAGGCTCGTCGGGAGTGGCATCAGCCTGTTCGACGCCAGCGCG
>JBIKOF010000030.1:0-9665 GCA_044358205.1 Gammaproteobacteria bacterium
GGGGTCTATCGCGATTTGCTGCGTCTTGCCGAGCGCCGGCAAGTGGGCTTGAAGGTGCGGGTGGAAGATGGCGATCTGGCGCGGGTCTACCTCAACGAAAACCTTCAGTACATCCTCAAGCGCAAGGGCAAACTCACGGAAGGTGAGCGGGCGCAGCAGGGCTATGCCAATAACCTGTCTCTTTATTTGCGCAGCGAGGAAGGCGTTCCCCGTCGAGCCGTCGCAAAGGAGATGCCAGCCAACTGGCCGGATCCCGGGGCGGTCGACGCGCAAAACATGGAGGCCGTCATCGCAGCGACCATGGCGGTAAGGCCTGAAATCGGACTGACCGATGCCGATATAGCCCGTGCGCGCAACGATCTGGCACTGGGTGAAAACAGCCTCAAGACCCGGGTCGATCTCAATTTCGAGCTGTCGCAGGACATCGGCAGTGGCTACATGAAAAGCGACGAGCCCGAGTCGGTCGTGCGCCTCGAAGTGGCCATTCCGCTCGAGCGCCGGCTAGGCAAAGGTAAGGTGGCCGAGTCACGCGCAAAAATTGAAAAGCTGTCACTCGACCGCCGTTTCCAGACGGAGCAGATCGAGGTCGAGATTCGCAATTTAGCCAACGACCTGATGGCCGCTGAACGTTTCGTCGGCCTCGCCACCGCGGAAGTTGAACAGGCGACCCTGCTGGCCGCTGCAGAGGCCGAACGCTTCGAGCAGGGCGCGAGTGATTTCTTTGTGGTCAACCTGCGCGAGGAAGCAGCGGCTGACGCGCGCTTGCGTGAGATCGAAGCCCACCTGCGCTACCTCATGGCCCTTGCAGATTTTCATGCAGCCACTGTGCGGCTCGATCGGTTTTTGATTACCGATCCTCGCTGAGCCTGACAGCTCACTGCACTTCCGGCGGCGATCCTTCATTCAGCGGCGCGGAAAAACTGACTTCGTCTTCCAGCGCATCGTCGGCCGCCTCGAGATCAGGCGTTGACGGCGCGGCGGCGTCTGTCTCGGGCATCGGCGCGATCTCCGAGGTGTCTTCTTCGAGCGCATCAAACAAAGGTGTGGCCCAGACCTTGGACTCACCCTCACCGCGCGGATCGGAGGCTGCCGTCACTTCATCGGTGGCAGTGTTCCATAGGATGGCATGCATGTTCCCGTATTCACGGTTCGATAACGCGAGCGTGTGCCCCATCTTCTCAAGCGTAGCGCGCGCCGCGTCGTCGAAAGCGCGGGGTTCATACAACACCTCGTCGGGCAGATACTGATGATGGAAGCGCGGACGCGAGACCCAATCCTCGGGCGGCTTTCCATTGAAGAACTCCAGCGCGCCCAGTAGCACCATGGAGATGATGCGACTTCCTCCCGGCGTGCCAAGGACGGCGAGTCGGTCCCCGCGCTGCAGGAAAGTGGGTGTCATGCTCGAGAGCGGGCGCTTGCCTGGGGCGATGGCGTTGGCTTCCACGCCCACCAGACCATAGGCGTTTGGGGTGAGTGGTGCCGAGGAGAAGTCGTCCATTTCGTTGTTGAGCAGGACGCCACTGCCCTGAGGCACAAAACAGGCGCCGAAGGGGTAATTGATGCTGAGGGTAGCCGCGACCTGGTTTCCCTCGGCATCCATCACCGACAGATGCGTGGTGTGCTGCCCCTGTCGCGGTGGCGCGATCGGCTTGAGTGCTGTGCTGGGCGTAGCATGGGCGGGATCGATGTCGGCACTGACCTGTTCAGCGTGCGGTTTGCCGATGAGCTGGCCGACCGGCACATCGACAAAGTCCGGATCGCCTAGAAACTCTGCGCGATCGCGATAGGCACGCCGCATGGCCTCGATGAGCAGATGATCGCGGACAACGGGCGCGACCGTATCGAGCGTCTGACGTTCGAGGATATTGAGGGTTTCGATGAGGACCACTCCGCCGGAAGACGGCGGTGGCGCGGACACGATCTCCATGTCGTGATAGCGGCCACGGAGCGGTTCGCGCTCCACCACGGTGTATTGGGCAAGATCTTCCACTGTCCAGATCCCGCCGCCCGCCTTCACGCCCGAGACCAGTTCGTCCGCAATCTCACCGGCATAAAACCCCGCTGTCCCTTGCCGGGAGAGCTCGCGCAAGGTGTCGGCGAGGTCGCGCTGACGGATGATGTGTCCTTCCGGCGGTAGCGCATCAGCCACGAGGAACAGGCGCGCAGTTTCCGGATCCGCAGCCATGACAGCGCGTCGGAAGCCTGCTTTTTCGAGGTACTGCGGCGTCACCGCGAAGCCCTCACGGGCAAGCCGGATGGCGGGCGTGAGGCTGCGCTCCAGCGTCAGGCGCCCATAGTTGAGCGCGATATGCACAAGCGCTGCCGGAAGACCGGGAATGGCTGCGGCGAGCGCGCCGTTCATCGACTTGCCAGGGACGACCTTGCCTTCGGTGTCGAGGAACATACGGGCGTCTGCGGCAAGTGGTGCGCGTTCGCGCGCATCCACGAAGAGGTCGCGATCATCTACCGCCCGGTGGAGAAGATAAAAGCCCCCGCCCCCGATCCCGGAGGAGTAGGGTTCGACGACCGCGAGGGCAGCCGACACGGCGATGGCCGCATCGAATGCATTACCGCCCGCCTTGATGATTTCCTCACCTGCCGCGGTGGCCAGGGGATGGGCAGAGGCGACCGCGGATTTGCCGGGTTCCTGAAACGCCTGCGTGGACGCGCCCGCAGAGAGCGCCAGCGTCAGTGCTACGGCCAGACGCGGGAAGGTTTTCAAGGCGCGGTCCGCGAGCCCGGGATCACCGGGGCGTCCTCACCTCGCTGCAGGGCGTGGAAACGCGCCAGCAACTGGTCGTGCGTGTCGGGATGCGCCGGATCCTTCGGAATGCAGTCCACCGGACAAACCTGCACGCACTGGGGCGTGTCGAAATGACCCACGCACTCCGTGCAGCGGGACGGGTCGATAAGATAGTGATCGGCCCCTTCGTAAATGGCCTGATTGGGGCATTCGGGTTCACAGACATCACAATTGATGCACTGGTCCGTGATGAGCAAGGCCATGGTCTAGTCATCCCGACGGGCCGCGGGCCTGCCGAGACGCTCATCGAGCGCGGCACGTACGACGGGATGAACGAACTCGCTCACATTCCCACCGAGCGAAGCGATTTCGCGGATGAGGGAGGACGAGATATAGGAGTAGTTCTCGGTGGTGGGCATGAACACCGTGTCGGCCTCGGGCACCAGCTTTTTGTTCATGCCGGCGAGCTGGAATTCGTATTCGAAATCGGAAACCGCCCGCAGCCCGCGCAGAATGGCTCGCGCGCCGCATTCAAGAACGAAATGTGCGAGCAGTCCATCGAAATGGCGAACCTCCACATTGGCGTGGGGTGCAAGAACTTGGCGGGCAAGGTCGACGCGCTCATCGGTGGAAAAGGCGGTCTTCTTGGCCGTGCTTGCGGCGACGGCAAGGATGACGTGATCAAAGATGCGCGCCGCCCGCGCCACGATATCGGCATGCCCCTTGGTGATGGGGTCGAAGGTGCCGGGGTAAATCGCGATGTTGCCCAAAACCGGGTCTCCTGTGTTGGCCATCTCTTTCAGCGCCGCACGTTCAATCGTTCGGGACGCGTTGCACGAGCCCGAAGCGGACCTGCCGAGTCTGGGCTGAGCGCATCATACGCCATCCCTCCGGGAGGGGAATCTCGGGCGCATCGCGTGCGGTTTCGAGATATAGGCTTGCACCGGGCGCGAGCCAGGCGGGTATCAGCGCCTGCAGCAGCGCCTCCGTGAGACCCGCGGCAAACGGCGGGTCCACGAAAATTACATCAAAGGCCTGCGGTGAGCCTGTCAGGAAATGCCGCGCGTCGTCGAGCAGAATCTCGGCGCGGGCAACGGCGCCCAGTTGTCGCGCGCTCTCGCGCAGGGTCCCGGCGATCTCACGATTCTGCTCCACGAACACGCATCGGGCAGCGCCACGAGAGAGTGCCTCAAAGCCCAGTGCGCCGGTTCCAGCGCAGACATCGAGGCAGTGCGCGCCCGTCAAACGTGGACCCAGCCAGTTGAAGAGGGTTTCGCGCACGCGATCAGAGGTGGGGCGCAGGCCTGGCAAATCAGAGACGGGAAGCAAGCGGCTACGCCACTCGCCAGCAATGATGCGAACCCGACCTGCCGCTGTGGGTTGCTTCATGGAGACTTGGCGCTGGGACCGACGGAGATTTCGCTCATGGAGGACAGCGAAACCCGGCGCTGGAAAGCCTCGCGAATCTGCGCGGGGGTCACTGCCGCAACTGCCTCCGGGTAACGGTCGAGCCAGTCGGGCGGCAGGTCGTAGAACGCCATCATGGTGAGGTATTCGGCAAGCTTGCTATTGGTGTCGATGCGCAGGGGGAAACCGCCGATGAGATTGTCTCGCGCGGCGGCTACTTGGGTGTCGTTGGGTCCATTTGTAATGAAGGAAGCGAGCGTATCGCGCAGCACCTGCCGGGCCTCTGCAGTCCGCGCGGCGTCGGTCTGCAGACTCACGAGAAATGGCCCGGCGACGGCAAGCGGCGCAAAGTGGCTTGATGCGCCGTAGGAAAGGCCGCGCTTTTCGCGAATCTCCTCAAACAGGACGGAGACGGCATCGCCGCCCAGGATATGGTTGCCCACCACCAGCGGGAAGTAATCCGGGTCGTGGCGCGAGATGCCTGCCATCCCTAACAGCAGATGGGTTTGGGCACTCTGGAATTCGATGTGCTCCGTGCGCGCCACCCCGTTGCCCACCGCTGGCACGGGTGACGCGGCCTCGCCCTCGGGAAGAGCGGTCACGAGCGCTGTCGCGATGCGCTCCGCCTGCGTTCGACTGAGGGCACCCACCAGCACGACCCGCGCATTTCGCGCGGCGTAAAAGCGCTGGTGAAACGCCGCGACTTCCTGACGACCCATCGAGAGGAGAGCCTCGCGTGTTCCCTCGGATGGGCTACCGTAGGGATGTTTGCCATAGATTGCCCGATGCATCGCCCAGCCAGCCAATGCACCCGGAGAGCTTTGCGCCTGCTCGAGACCGGTCAGCATCTGGTTACGGATGAGGGCAAGGTCCGCGGGGTCGAAACGCGGGCGCGAGAGCGCTGCGGCCACAAGCGCAATCGCCGGATCGGCGTGCTCCGCAGCGTTCAGGCTACGCAGCGAGATGTGCGCATGGTCCAAGGCTGCGCCTGTGGCGATGCGCGCGCCCGTCGCTTCGAGGCGTGCATGGAATTCATCGGCCGGGAGATCTGCGGTGCCCTCACCCAGCAGATTGCTGACGAGTGATGCGAGGCCAGGGCGATCGCCGTCGTAGGCACTGCCTGCGGCCAGCACGACGCGCGCCACGAACATGGGGATTTCCGGAGCTGCGACAAACATCACTGGCACGCCGTTGGGCGTGCGCCAACGCTGAACCTCAGGGCCCGCCGCAAGCGGCGCCGCGACCAGACAGCAAAGCACCAGACACAGTGCGCGGTTCTTAAGGTGTCGCATGCGCCTTCTCCTGTGGTGCTTCAGATGCGGCCTCGCCCGGACTAAGCCACGCGACGGTCGAGGTTTCCGCGCGCAGATAGCGGCGCGCTACCTGCTGCACTTGCTCGGCCGTGACCGCGCGAACGGCATCGACGTAAGAATCCTTCAGGCGCCAGTCGAGTCCCACTGCCGCCAGCGCGCCGATGCTCATCGCTTCGCCAAACGGGGAATCTCTCTGGTAGACCTGCTCTGCGATGACCGCTGTTTTAATCCTTGCCAGCTCGGTTTCAGTGGGCGGTGTCTCGCGAATTCTCTGGAGTTGTTCCAGGAGGGCTGCTTCGAGTCGTTCAAGAGAGATTCCCGGTTTTGGAATGCCCTGCAAGCTGAAAAGATCCGGGAGACGGGAGACCACTGAGCACGAGGCGCTGGCAGACAGGGCAACGCCGTTTTCGCCGCGCACCAGTTCCCGCGGGAAGCGCGCACTGGCACCACCGTCGAGCAGGGCGGCGAGCACTTCGAGCGCGTGAATCTCCCACGCCAGCGGCGCGCCCTCCCCTTGGCCGACTGAGGTCAGCCCGGGAATCTTGTAGTTGATCATCAGCATCGGCACGCGCAACCGGGGGTCCCGAATCTCAAGACGCTTCTGGCCCAGCTGCGGCACTTCAGGCCGCCGGCGCGGTTGCGGGGTGGCACGTGCGGGTATCTTTCCAAACGTGTCTGCCGCCAGTGTGCGCAACGCGTCCACTTTCACATCGCCCACGACCACGACGATGGCATTCCCGGGTGCGTAGTAACGGTCATACCAGGCGCCGATTTCGGGCACGGTGAGCTGCTCGATGTCGGCGGCCCAACCAATGACTGGCTGACGATAGGGACTGGTCTGCCAGGTGTTGGCGAGGATGACTTCCAGTGCTGACGCAAGCGGGTCGTCGTCGGTGCGCAGGCGTCGCTCCTCGCGGATGACCTTCAGTTCGTTGGTCACCTCTTTTTCCTGTAGCTCCAGATACTGCATGCGCTCGGCTTCCAGACGGAAACTCTCGGGCACGTGCTGTGCCGCCCAATGCTGGTAGTAAACCGTGTAGTCGTTGGATGTGAAGGCATTTTCCCGCCCCCCGCGTCGCGCGACCTCGCGCGAGAACTCGCCGGGCGCAAGGTGCTGGGTGCGCTTGAACATCAGATGCTCCAGCACGTGCGATAGTCCGGTGTGTCCATCCTGCTCGTGACTGCCGCCCACCCGATACCACACCTGCACCACTGCAACAGGGGCACGGTGATCTTCCTGCACGATGACCCGCAGGCCGTTGGGTAGCGAGAATTCGCTGGCGGAGGGGGCATCAGCGCGCGACTGGGATGCCCACAGGCAGGTCAACAACACCGTGATGAGGCATCGCATACGAGACTCCGTCCGCGGGAGGGAAGGGGTGGTAGCATACCGCAGCCTTCAACTTCCCCCTGATTTCCGGTAACGAGGATGTTCAAAAGACTGCGAGAGGGCATCGCGCGATCGCGCGATGGTTTGCTCAACCGTATCGGCCGTTTGTTTGGCCGTCGAGAACCTGTCGATGGGGCGTCACTGGAAACCCTGGAGACGGCGTTGCTCCTTGCCGACACCGGGGTGCAGACGACGGAGAACCTGATTGAGGCCGTGAAGCGCCGAGCCGGACGGGACGGCGTGGCGCTGGTCGATATCCTGCGCGATGAGATGGTGAAAGTGCTCGAACCGGTGGCGAAGCCACTCGAGGTTCCGCCCGGGCGCACAAACCCGTTCGTATTGCTGGTGGTGGGCGTCAATGGCGTTGGTAAAACAACCACCATCGCCAAGATCGGTCGCCATCTGAAGGGGCGCGGGCTGAAAGTGATGTTTGCCGCTGGCGATACCTTCCGGGCAGCCGCGGTCGAGCAGCTCAAGACCTGGGGTGAGCGCCTGGACATTCCGGTGATTGCGCAGGGCACGGGCGCCGATCCGGCCTCCGTGGTGTTCGATGCGCACGCGGCAGCGGCCGCGCGCGGAATGGACGTGCTCATCGCCGACACCGCCGGACGCCTGCACACCCAAACCAACCTCATGGCGGAGCTCGCGAAAATCACCCGGGTGCTGGGCAAACAGGACACCACCGCGCCACATGAAACCCTGCTGGTACTGGATGCCACGATGGGCCAGAACGCGCTTCAGCAAGCCCAGACATTCCACAGCGCGGTCAAGCTCGACTCGGTGGTGATGACCAAACTCGACGGCACGGCCAAAGGCGGCATCGTGTTCGCCATCGCACAAAGCCTCGGTCTACCCTTGCGCTTCATCGGCGTTGGCGAACAGTTTGATGATCTTCAAGTGTTCGACGCGGGCGCCTTCGTGGATGCCTTGCTCGGTATCGAGGCGGCCGCCGATCAGCCTTGATTGAGCAGGCCACGTGCAACGAGCCAGGCCCGCGCATCCTCGGCATCTTCCGAGAACCAGCGGGCAGCAGAACCCAGCCGGAAGCTATAGCCCCAGAGATCCATATCCAGCAGCATCTGTGCCGCTGAATAGTGCGGTACCTGCGCCGCCATGAGCACCGACAGATAACACACGGCGCACTCCTCGGGGTCATCTCCACCCGCGTCGGTATGCAGGACTTTCCGCCGCGAGTCGTCCATGCATATCCAATGACAGATCTCATGCAGAAGGGACGCGAGCGGCGTATCCGGACGCGCGTGCACTGTGTCCCCGATTAGGCCGGCTTCGGGCTCACCCCAGTAGCTGCCGGGGATCTCGGCAGCAGGTGCAAGCACTACCAGACGGAGCCCACGGGCGGCGAGAGACGTGACGAGATGGCGGGCTATTGGCCCATCAGCAGGCCCCAGACGCGCGACTTCAGCCGCCTCGGTCGTCATGGGTATGCTGCGCCGACAGATGTGGCTGGCGTCAGGTCAAGCCTCGGGCCAGGGCACGAATAGCAACGAGACCGGGCCATCGATGCAGCGCGTGCGATGGCCTTTGCCCGTGAGATCTGCGGGCAAAAACACGCCACCCCTGCGCCAGCGCCGCGTCTCTCCGTCGGAAGTCTCGACTTCCAGCTCACCGTCCAGGACCACCACCACCTGACGTGCCGGCGCGTGGTGCCAGTCCTGATCCATTCCTGCCGGCAAGTGAACGAATTGGGCCGCGGGAGACATCCAGGGGATGGAATGATGAATGGTATGGCGCATGCCATCATCGCGCGTCTGGTCGAGCGGGATATCGATTTCCGCAAAGCGCGAGCCGCCCTCTTCGGTAGCGTGAAAGGTGATGATCTTCATGACCGACCTCCGGCCGCTTGTGGTTCGAGCCGATAGTCCTCGAGCTTCGCCCGGTGCGTCATTTCATAGAAGTCGACGTTTCGCCACGGCGAGTTGACGACGATTCGCCCACGTTCGTTGCGGTAGTAGGTGGTCATGCCGGGATGCGACCACACCATGTTGGCGTGGGCCGCATCCACCCGCGCGACATAGTCATCGTGGATCTCCTGACGACACTCTGCCGCACCGACTCCGGTGGCCACCATCTGGCGGATCAGATCTGTCAGGTAGCGCATCTGCATTTCGATGACCACGATGAGGCTGCCGCCGTGACCCGGCTGCAGATTGGGTCCGTAGAGGGTAAAGAAGTTGGGGAAGCCGGGCACCACGGTGCCAAGGTAGGCGGAGGCATTGTCGCTCTCCCAGGCGTCCTGCAAGGAAATTCCCCCGCGGCCATAGACTTCATAGGTGTTGATGAAATGGAGGACGTCAAAGCCCGTAGCAATCACCAGGACGTCAGCGGGTGTGGTGTTGCCATCTGCTGTCTCGACCCCGTCGGGAACCACCCGGCTGATACGTTCGTCGATGAGGCTCACCTTGGGGTTGCGGAGCATCCGGTACCAGCCGTTATCCATGAGCATGCGCTTGCCGAATGGCGGATACGTTGGCAGGACCTTGGGCAGGAGATCTTCACGATCGCCCAATTCCTCGCGAAGGTAGCGCGTGTAATAAGCGCGGTGCGCATCGTTGGTCGCATTGAGCGCGCGATCCTTGTAGGGCCACGCCGGATCCTTCTGCAGGGTGGCATGTACCCGATCATTGAACGTCCAGCCCAGACGCACGCGATACCAGGCCTGGTAAAGCGGAACTTCGCGCAGTAGCAGGCGCAGCGGCTCGGGGACCGGCTTGCGGAATTGGGGAAATGGCGCCGCCCAGTGGGGCGAGCGCTGGAAGATCGTCAACGCCTCCACTTTGTGCTGAATCTCTGG
>JBIKOF010000031.1:0-9654 GCA_044358205.1 Gammaproteobacteria bacterium
GAAAATTCTGTGGGCGCCCGACAAATATCTTGGTCACTACGTACAGGAGCAGACGGGTGCGGACATGCTGCTATGGAATGCAGCCTGTGTGGTGCACGAAGAATTCAAGGGGCGCGAACTGGCCGAGCTGCGGGCCGTGCACCCGCAGGCCAAGGTGCTGGTGCATCCGGAGTCTCCACCCTCGGTCATCGCGCAGGCAGACGTCGTCGGTTCGACCAGCGGCATTATTCAGGCCGTGAAGAATTCTTCGGCGCGCGAGTTCATCGTGGCCACCGACCGCGGGATCTTCTACAAGATCAAACAGGCCGCACCGGACAAGACGCTCATCGAAGCCCCGACCGCCGGCAACTCCGCCACCTGCCGGAGCTGTGCCCACTGCCCGTGGATGGCCATGAACGGCCTGCGTAAGCTGGCCGCGGCCCTGCGCAGCGGTAACAACGAGATTGATGTTCCCACCGATATCGCCATGCGCGCGGTGAGACCCATCCGTCGCCTGCTGGATTTTTCGGCGGGCCGCCAGCAGGTGGTCTACGGCAACAACGACGCCTGATGCCGCCTGTCACTTTTTGTCATTTGCCGTCCTATCCAGCGCGTTCCGAGCGTATCGCGCGATGACGGTGCTCATCGGCATCGATCCTGGCTCACGCATTACCGGTTGGGGTGTCATTCGCATGAACCGGCGCGACCCCGAGCATCTGGCGCACGGGTGCATCGAAATCGGCGACCTCGCATTCGCAGATCGCCTATGTGCCATCTTCGACCAGCTAAGCGCGCTGGTGACAACCTGGCAACCGAGCGAGGCCGCCATCGAGAAAGTCTTCATGAACCGCAACGTCGATTCCGCGCTCAAGCTTGGTCAGGCACGGGGCGCCGCGCTGGTGGCACTTGCCCGCGGTGGTCTGGCGGTTCATGAATACTCCCCTAACGAGATCAAGCTCGCGGTGGTCGGTCGTGGCCACGCGGAGAAAGCGCAAATCCAGCACATGGTCAAAACCCTGCTCAAACTGCCGGAAAAGCCGCGGGCCGATGCCGCTGATGCGCTCGCCATCGCGCTCTGCCATGGCCAGACCCGACAGGGACTTGCTGCGGTGGGGGCCGCCACCCGGGTGCGCGCGGGACGTTACCTGTGATTGGGCGGTTGCGCGGTGTCCTGCTCGAAAAGCACCCGCCGCGATTGCTGGTGGACTGCAACGGCGTGGGGTACGAAGTGGAAGCCTCGATGACCACCCACTGGGCGCTGCCCGAGGTTGGCCACGAAGTCACCCTGCATACCACACTCATCGTGCGCGAGGACGCGCATCTCCTGTTTGGTTTCGCCACGCTTGCAGAGCGCCGCCTCTTCCAGAGCCTGATCAAGGTCAATGGGGTGGGCGCCCGGATGGCCCTCACCATCCTGTCCGGTATCCAGCCGGACGAGTTCGTGGTGTGCCTGCAACGCGGAGATACGGCGCGCCTGACCTCACTCCCGGGCATCGGCAAGAAAACGGCCGAACGCCTGCTGGTGGAAATGCGGGACCGGGTGGGTGACTGGGCCCCGGGCGAAGCCACCATCACCGCCCCCGGATCGACCCCGACAAACTTTGCGGCGCCGGACGCCGCGGCCGACGCGGTGAGCGGTCTCATTGCACTCGGCTACAAGCCGCAGGATGCGAGCCGCCTGGTGCACGCCATCGACGCCACCGGCAAGTCGAGCGAGGCCCTCATCCGGGAGGTGCTCAAGGGATTGGCCCGCGCTTGAGCGAGTCGTTAATCCTAAATTCAGCCGCCTGCGGTACACTCCGCGCCACCCTGCCCACGACGGAATCCGATGCCTGATCGCCTGACGTCGCCCGCGCCAACTGCGGACGAGTCCGCCATGGAACTGGCCATCCGGCCACGGCTGCTGGCCGACTACATCGGTCAGCCCGCGGTTCATGAGCAGATGGAAATCTTCGTGACCGCGGCGCGCCAGCGCGGCGAGGCGCTCGATCACGTGCTCATCTTTGGGCCGCCAGGCCTTGGCAAAACCACGCTCGCTCACATCATCGCCAACGAACTTGGCGTCAATCTGCGCCAGACCTCGGGGCCGGTGCTCGAAAAGGCCGGGGATCTCGCTGCCATCCTGACCAATCTCGAGCCGCGCGATGTGCTGTTCATCGACGAGATACATCGTCTGAGCCCGGTTGTGGAAGAAATCCTCTATCCCGCGATGGAGGATTTCCAGTTGGACATCATGATTGGGGAGGGCCCGGCAGCACGCGCCCTGAAGCTCGATCTCCCGCCCTTCACGCTGGTCGGCGCGACCACCCGCGCGGGCCTGCTCACTTCACCGTTGCGCGATCGTTTCGGGATCGTGCAGCGACTGGAGTTCTATCAGGTGGCGGATCTGTCGCGCATCGTCGCGCGTGCAGCCGGTATCCTCGAAGTTCCCATCGAACCCGAGGGCGCCCATGAAATTGCCGCGCGCTCGCGCGGCACGCCGCGCATCGCCAATCGCTTGCTACGCCGCGCGCGCGACTATGCCCAGGTGAAGGCCGATGGCCGCCTCAGCAGCGAGGTTTCCTCGCGAGCGCTCGATTTGCTCAATGTGGATGCGCAGGGGTTCGACCTCATGGACCGCAAACTGCTGCTCACCATCATGCAGAAATTCGATGGCGGACCGGTGGGTATCGACAGTCTGGCTGCCGCCCTCAGTGAGGAGCGCGGCACCATTGAGGATGTGCTGGAACCCTATCTCATCCAGCAGGGTTATTTGGTGCGCACCTCCCGGGGGCGCATGGCGACGCGTCTGGCGTGGACGCATTTTGGACTGGTCGCGCCGGCAGCGGCCGCGCAGGCCACCCCCGATTTGCTGGCAGGGCTCGACTGAATGGCAATGCGCTTCGATTGGCCCACCCGCGTGTATTACGAGGATACCGATGCCGCTGGCATCGTCTACCACGCGAATTATCTGAAGTTCATGGAGCGGGCCCGCACCGAATGGCTGCGGACGCTGGGCTTCGAACAGGACGATCTCGCGCGGCGCCATGGCGTTGGCTTCGTGGTGAGCGAGGCCACCCTGTCCTTCCGCCGCCCCGCGCGGTTCAACGATGCGCTGGTGGCGACCTGTCAGGTGCTTCGCTGCGGTCGTGCGAGCCTTGAATTGGCACAGGATGTGCTGTCCCACGAGGGGGATCTGCTCTGTGGGGGCCGAATCCGCGTGGGCTGCGTCAACCTGCGCGGCATGGTGCCGGCGCGGATCCCGGACGATATTTTTGAAAGGTTGAAACATGCACTCTGACATGTCCATTGCCAGCCTGATCATGGGCGCAAGCCTGCTGGTCAAGTTCGTGATGCTCTGCCTGTTGGCGGCCTCCGTAGCCTCGTGGGCTCAGGTCATACGCAAACGGCGCGAACTGCGCGATGCGCGTAGGACCGCCAAGCTGTTCGAGGACCAGTTCTGGTCGGCTGAGGATCTCACTGCGTTGTTTAACCGCATCAGCATGCAGCGCAATCCTTCGGACGGGCTGCAACGGATATTCGAGGCGGGGTTCAAGGAATTTGCGCGTCTGCGCAAGCGCGACGGCATTTCGCCCGAGATGGTGCTGGAAGGTTCGCAGCGCGCCATGCGCATCGCGGTCAGTCGCGAACTGGAGGAACTCGAAGCCAACCTGCCCATGCTCGCGACCATTGGTTCGGTCAGTCCCTACATCGGCCTTTTTGGCACGGTCTGGGGCATCATGAATTCCTTCCGCGGTCTCAGCAACGCAGGTCAGGCCACGCTCGCGATGGTGGCACCCGGTATCTCGGAAGCTCTGGTGGCCACCGCCATGGGCCTCTTTGCGGCAATTCCGGCAGTTATTTTTTATAACCGGTTCGCCTCGGAAATCGATCGGTTGACCACCCGTTACGAAACCTTCGCCGAAGAATTCGCCGCCATTTTGCAGCGGCAAGTCCACAGTTGAGGCGCATGACATGGCAGGTGTGATGGCCCGCGGCAAGCGTGGCAAGCGGCTGGTAGCCGAAATGAACGTCGTCCCCTACATCGACGTCACAATGGTGCTGCTCATCATCTTCATGGTGACCGCGCCGCTGGTGACCCAGGGCGTGAAAGTTGATCTCCCTCAGGCGGAGTCTGAGCCGGTGCCGCCTACCGAGGGTGAACCGGTGATCGTCACCATCGACGCCGCGGGCGAGATGTACGTCGACCTCGGCGAGAATCCGGATTCCCCGGTGGATGCGGAGACCTTGGTTCATCGCCTCGAAGGGGTGAAGAAATACAAGCCCAAGACCACTTTTTTGGTGAAGGGCGATCAGGGCGTGCCTTATGGCCGCGTGATGGAAGCGATGGCGCTCATGCAGTCGGCGGGCATCAAGGATGTCGGCTTGCTGACCGATCCGCCCGGCACCCGTTGAGCAAGGACGCGTTCCCTTGAAGGAAAACCCTCTAGCGCGCTTGCCCAAGTTGCCTGAATTCGGAAGCAACCGGCCGTTTTATTACTCTGCGCTGCTCCACGCCGTCCTCATCCTGTTTTTCGTGGTCGGTATCGACTGGCAGAGTTCAAAGCCGATCCAGCCCGCAGGCACCCCGCAGGTGATGACTGCAACCGCCGTGGATGCCAGCAAGGCGGCGCCCTCGCTCGAAAAACTGAAGGCGCCCGAGCCGGAAAAAATCGAAACGGTAAAGCCCCCCGAGGAAGACGCGCTGGAGAAGGTCGAACGCGAAGAACAGAAAATGCGCGAGCTGCGTGAGCAGCAGGAACAGCAGAAGCGCGAGGAGACCGAGCGCAAGCAGGTCGAAGAAAAGCGCAAGGTCGAAGCGCAGAAAAAGCTTGAAACGGAAAAGAAGAAAAAAGCCGAGGCAGAGAAGAAGGCAGAGGCCGAGGCAGAGAAGAAGAAGAAGGCTGAAGCCGAGAAAAAAGCCAAGGCGGAGGCGGAGAAGAAGAAAAAAGCGGAAGCCGAGAAGAAGGCCAAAGCCGAGGCAGAGAAGAAGAAAAAAGCGGAAGCTGAAAAGAAAGCCAAGGCGGACGCGGAGAAGAAAGCGAAGGCCGAGGCGGCAAAAGCGCTGGCCGATGAGCTGGCTGCCGAGGAAGCGGAGGCCGCAGCCGCTGCGCAGGGTGTGGCCGATGGCAATGAAATCCAACGCTACCTTGGCCGCATTCAGGCCGCTGTGTCGGGTGGATTCGTGTACCCTGCCGGCCTGCCGCCCGGGCTAAAATGCACGCTCTTCGTGCGCCTGATTCCGGGTGGCGAAGTGGTCGAGGCCCGGGTCGTACAGTCGAGCGGTAACGCGGTATTCGATCGTCAGGCGGAAAACGCTGTGCGCAGGGCCGCACCCCTGCCCGTACCGCCGGAGGCGCGTCTGTTTAACCAGATGCGAGAGTTCACTTTTGTTTTCGAACCTTGATGGGGACGTCGTGACGAGATTCATTGTCGCTTGTGTGTTGATTTTCGCGAGCGCGTTGGCGCTGGCGCAGGGCGCGACCAAGGGGCCGCTGGAAATCCGCATCACCCAAGGGGTGCAGGGCGCGCTGCCCATCGCCATCGTGCCTTTCGAATGGGCAGGTTCGCCATTGCCCGAAGACGTCGCCCAGATCATCTCCAACGATCTCACGCGCAGCGGCAGCTTCAACCCCATGCCGCGCCAGGACCTGCCGTCTCGCCCGGTCGACATCGCGCAGGTCAATTTCAAGGACTGGCGTGTCCTGGGTATGGACAACCTCGTCATCGGGCGGATTACCGCCACGGGCGATGGGGGCTTTACGGTGGAATTTCGCCTGCTGGATGTGTTCACCGGGAAACAGCTGGCGGGGTATCAGATCCCCTCGCACGCCAGCAATCTCAGGCTTACGGCGCATCACATCAGCGACATCATTTACGAAGCGCTGCTAAAGACGAAGGGCGCTTTCTCCACGCGCATTGCGTACGTCACCGTGGACCGCCGCAGCGAAAAGGACGCCACCTATCGGCTGCAGATTGCGGATGCCGATGGTTACAACGCGCGCATCATCCTCGAGTCGCGGCAGCCTGTGCTGTCACCCGCCTGGTCGCGCGATGGCAACCGACTCGCCTATGTATCTTTCGAAGAGCGCAATTCGGCCATTTATGTTCAGGATGTGCGCACGGGTGAACGGCGCAAGGTGGTGTCGGGCATTGGTATCAACAGTTCGCCCGCCTTCGCGCCGGATGGGCAGCGGCTCGCGGTGACGCGCTCGATGGAGGGTAACCCGGACATCTACACGGTCGACCTCAACACCGGACAGCAAACCCGCCTCACCACTGATGGCGGCATCGACACGGAGCCTTCCTGGTCGCCGGATGGCCAGACGATCATCTTCACGTCGGATCGCGGCGGCAGTCCCCAGATTTACCGCGTGTCTCCGGCCGGTGGGCCACAGCAGCGCGTCACCTTCAATGCGGGCTCCTACAATGCCCGGGCAAGCTACGCGCCGGACGGGAAGTCGCTGGTAATGGTGACCGGCGGGAATGGCTTCCGGATTGCAGTTTACGACCTCGCCAGCGGCACCTCGCGCGTGATCACCAGCTCCAATCTGGATGAATCGCCGAGCTTCGCGCCGAATGGCAGTATGATCATCTACGCCACCATGGGAGGGCGCGGCACCGAGCTCGCGGCCACTTCGGTGGATGGCACGGTGAAACAACGGCTGGCCCTGCAGAAGGGTCAGGTGCGAGAGCCGGCCTGGGGGCCGTTTCGCAACTAGCCGACACCGGACCTACCCGTTCACGGTCGGGTTGGCCCGGAACGGGGGAGGCCCGTGAGCAAGCCCGCCCGAAGGCGGGATCCATAGAATCAATGTCTCAGGAGATGCACCATCATGACCAGTTCCACGCTCAAACTTGCCACGCTTCTGCTGTCCGCCCTGCTGGTGGCCGGCTGCAGCAGCCTAGACAAGAAGAAGTCCGCCTCGGCCGCTGTCCAGAATGGCGGAATTTCGAGCGGTGAGATGAGTGACATCGATGCCGCGCGCAGTGCCGGCATGGATGATGGGTCGGGCAGCGGCGCCGCCGCCCTCAACGACCCCAGCAGCCCGCTGTCCACCCGCGTCATTTATTTCGACTACGACAGTACCAACATCCGCAGCGATTTCGAAAACGTCGTCCAGGCCCATGCCGCCTATCTCGCCGCCAACCCGGGCACCGAGATCACGGTTGAAGGCCATGCGGACGAGCGCGGCACCCCGGAGTACAACCTCGCGCTTGGCGAGCGCCGCGCGATGGCTCTGCGTAAGCAACTGGTGCTGCTGGGCGCTACTGCCGGACAGATTCGTACGGTGAGCTATGGCGAAGAGCGTCCGGCCGTGGAGGGCTCCGATGAATCGGCCTACGCCATGAACCGGCGTGTCGAGATCGTCTATCCCTGAACCTAGCCGTCGGCCCGGCGCTCGGCGCCGGCCGTGAGGAGCACTCGATGAGCCAGTTCGTCAGGCGCCGTTCGCGCGCCGTGCCTAAAACAGCTCTGGCACTCGCCCTCGCCTCGGCGCTGGGACTTGCGGGCACCTCGGGTGCTTTCGCTGCCGATAAAGCTGCCGATCTCCAGACCCGGGTGAGCAGGCTCGAGCAGAGCCTGAACAACCGGGGATTGCTCGACCTGCTCGCCGAAATCGAGACCCTCAAGCGCGAGGTGGCGAGCCTGCGGGGCGAACTGGAGAATCAGGCCTACCTCATCGAACAGGCCAAGCGTGTGCAGGCCGCCGGGTATTCCGATCTAGACGCGCGCCTGCAGGCCATGGGCGGGGGCGGCGCGCCGCAGATGATGGCCCCGCCGCCGCCCCTGCAGGTGCTGCAGGGCTCGCCGGTGGACGCTGTTGCCGGCACGCCGGCGCCCCAGGGAAACCTTCAGGTGCAAAACCAGACACCGCTCGGTGTGGCGCCTGCGGCGGGGATGGCGCCGGTCGATGCGTCCGGCATGCCGGTGCCGCCTGCGCCCCCGGCCATCGATCCCGCCACCGGATTACCGCTGACGGCGGTACAGCCACAGGCCACGTCGCCCGGCATGGTGCCTCAGGCCACGATGCCGCAGGGCGGTGTGTACCCACCCTCTGCCGCGCAATACCCACCCGGGGTGCAGTACCAGCCGGGGGCTCAGGCGCAGATGCCGATGCCTGCGCCGCAGGCTGGCCAGCTGCCGCCGGTCGCCGCATCTGGCGTCGTGCCGCAGGCTGCTCCGGGTCTGCCCCCGCAAGCAGCCATGCCCCCCGCTGGCGTCGATGAGACTGCTGCCGAGCAGGCGTATCAGGCGGCTTTCTCGTTGTTGAAGTCTGGGGAATACGATCAGGCCATCGCCGCTTTCGCCAACTTTCAGCAGCAATTCCCGGGCAGCCAGTTTGGCGATAACGCTCAGTACTGGATGGCCGAGGCCTACTACGTGAAGGGGGATTTCGCCAAGGCCCTGCCCGCCTATCAGGCAATGCTGGTGAACTATCCCGCAAGCAAGAAGCTCTCTCACGCTATGCTCAAGATAGGCTATAGCTACGCCGAGCTCGGCAAGGCGGCCGAAGCGCGGGCTGTGCTGACAGACGTGCAGCAGCGGTTCCCGGGATCTGCCGCCGCCCAATTGGCGGCGCAACGTCTCGCCAAGCTGCCCGCCGCCAAGCGTTGATGCCGGCCGGAACGTTCCTTGCCGCGGGCGCGGGCCCGTGGTCCGCCCTGCGCCGAATGCCGTCATGACCCGCGCGGTCGTGCTGCTTTCAGGTGGACTCGATTCTGCGACCGTGCTGGCCATGGCGCGGGCTTCCGGCCGCATCTGCCACACCCTTAGTCTGGACTACGGGCAGCGCCATCGGGCAGAGCTGGCCGCTGCCGTGCGTCTGTCAGAGGCGCTCGGCGCGGTTGAGCACCGTGTGGTGACACTCGACTACGGACAGTTCGGTGGCTCGGCGCTGACCGATCCGGACACACCCGTTCCCGCGTTTGGCGGCAGCGGAATCCCGGTGACCTACGTCCCGGCGCGTAACACGGTCATGCTCGCCATTGCTCTGGGCTGGGCCGAAGTTCTGGCGGCGAACGAAATCCATATTGGTGTCAACGCCGTGGATTATTCGGGCTATCCGGATTGTCGGCCGGCCTTCGTGGAGGCCTTTCAGGCACTCGCTGCGGTGGCGACCAAAGCTGCGGTGGAAGGCGAGACCCTGCGGGTGGAAGCGCCGCTCATCGAGCTGACCAAGGCCGATATCATCCGCCGCGGGACTGCCCTGGGCGTGGATTACGGACTGACGGTGTCGTGCTATCAGGCGGATGCGGACGGGCGCGCCTGCGGGCACTGCGATGCCTGTCATTTCCGAAGCGAAGGGTTTGCCGCAGCAGGCATCCCCGACCCCACCCGCTACCGACCCTGATCGGGCCGCGCGGCAAGACCGCGGAACATTCTGCCGTCACGCCCTGGGCGACTGTCCCTCATCCCCCGGACACCATGGCGGCGCGGGCCAAGGCCAGACGCTCGGGTGTGCCAATATCGAACCAGCGACCTGCATACTGTTCGCCACTCAACAGTCCCCGGTCGGCCGCGCGTCGCAACAGCGGCGCCAATGGAAAGCGCGCTTCGGACGGCGCATCGTCGAAGAGTGCGGGGTTATAAACCCCGATACCACTGAAGGTGAGACGCGGAGCGGGTGCGTTGCTCACCTGCCCTCCATTCAGGCAGAAGTCGCCCCCGGGATTTGCCGGCGGGTTGGGTAC
>JBIKOF010000412.1:0-2771 GCA_044358205.1 Gammaproteobacteria bacterium
CCGAGCAGTTCTACGCCGTACTCTCCGGCCATCCGCGCACCGCCACCGCTGCCAAAAATGTGTTCAGCGTGGCCGCAGTTTGAGCACACATGGACGCTCATGTTCTCCACGATACCCAGGACGGGGACATCAACCTTTTCAAACATTTTCAGGCCTTTGCGCGCATCCAGCAGCGCGATGTCCTGAGGCGTTGTCACGATGACCGCGCCACTCAGGGGCACTTTCTGGCAGAGCGTGAGTTGGATGTCGCCAGTCCCCGGCGGCAGGTCAATGATGAGGTAATCGAGTTCCCGCCAGTTGGTCTCGCGCAGGAGTTGCTCCAAAGCGCTGGTGGCCATGGGACCACGCCAAATCATCGGGGTGTCCTCTTCGATGAGGTGTCCGATGGAGATGGACTGGATCCCGTAGCTCTCCTTGGGCTCCATGGATTTACCGTCCCTCGATTCGGGGCGTCCCTGGGCACCGAGCATGCGCGGCTGGCTCGGTCCGTAGATGTCGGCGTCGAGCAACCCGACTGTGGCGCCTTCGTCACGCAGCGCCAGGGCGAGATTGACCGCCGTGGTCGACTTGCCGACGCCACCCTTGCCGGAGGCCACGGCGATGGTGTTCTTGACGCCGGGCAGCGTCTTCACGCCTTTCTGGACCGCCCTTGCGATGATCCGGCTCGTGAGCGTCAAGTCCACCTTGCAGTCCGGCAGCGCTTGCTTGATGGCGTGGACGAGGTCGGCGCGCATCTGCTCGCCCAGTCGCGCCAGCGGGAAGCCCGCCTCAACCGTGATGCGCACCACATCGCCCTCGATTTCGAGGGTTTTTAACATTCCTGCGGAAACGATGTCGGTTCCAAGGTAGGGATCGATGTGGGACTTGAGGGCCGTTTCTATCTGTGCGCGATCGAGGCTCATCTGACTTCTCCCTGAGGGGCCCGCATTGTACACAAAGGCGCCCGGGACTCCGCCGTCCGCGTGGCACTCTCGGGTGTGCGGTGCTAATTTAAGCGGCCGCGCGCGACGCCTCGCGCCTGCCAAGGAAATCCGGTTTCCCAGTCATGAACACCGCGCCCCGTCGCATGCTCGTCACGAGCGCCTTGCCCTACGCCAATGGGCCCATTCACATTGGCCATCTGGTCGAGTACGTCCAGACCGACATCTGGGTGCGTTTCCAGAAGATGCAAGGCCACACCTGCCACTACGTCTGTGCGGATGATGCCCACGGCACGCCCATCATGCTGCGGGCCGAGCAGGAAGGGATCACCCCGGAAGCGCTAATTGCGCGCATCAGTGCCGAACATCAGGCGGATTTCGCAGCGTTCGGAGTGGCCTTCGATCACTATCACTCAACCCATTCGCCTGAGAATCGGGCTATCTCCAATCTCATCTATGAACGCCTGCGCGATGGTGGCTACATCGCCCGGCGCGCGATTCGGCAGGCTTACGACCCGGTGAAGCAGATGTTCCTTCCCGATCGCTTCATCAAGGGCACCTGCCCTCGGTGCAAGACTCCGGATCAATATGGCGATAACTGTGAGGCCTGCGGGGCAACCTATGCACCGACGGACCTGCTCGACCCACGCTCGGCCCTGACCGGCGTAACACCCGAGGAGCGCAGCTCGGAGCATCTGTTTTTTCGGCTCGGCCAGTTTGAACCCATGCTGCGCAGTTGGCTGTCGACGAGCGCGCTGCAGCCGGGTGTGATCAACAAGCTGGAGGAGTGGTTCGAGGCCGGGCTTCAGGATTGGGATATCTCGCGCGATTCGCCCTATTTCGGCTTTGAGATCCCGGATGCGCCAGGCAAATATTTTTATGTCTGGCTGGACGCCCCCATCGGCTATCTCGCCAGCTTCCGTCACCTCTGTGATCGCGAGGGCATCGATTTCGACGCGTTCTGCGGGGCTGACAGCACGGCCGAGATGTATCACTTCATCGGCAAAGACATCATGTACTTTCACACGCTGTTCTGGCCGGCCATGTTGCAGGGGGCCGGGTTTCGCTTGCCGAGCAGCGTGTTCGTGCACGGCTTCCTGACGGTGGATGGCCAGAAGATGTCGAAGTCGCGCGGTACGTTCATTACCGCTCGCACTTACCTCGATCATCTGCATCCCGAATATCTGCGCTACTACCTCGCGGCGAAACTCGGTCCCGGAATCGACGACATCGATCTCAACCTCGAGGATTTCCAGAATCGAGTCAACGCAGATCTCGTGGGTAAGGTGGTCAACATCGCGAGCCGCTGCGCGGGCTTCATTTCGCGTCTTTTTGACGGGCGACTCTGCGCCACGCTGGACGACCCGGCCCTGGTGGAAAGCGCGCAGGCCGCTGGCACCTCTATCGCACAGGCCTACGACTCCCGTGAATACGGCCGTGCGATGCGGGAAATCATGGCGCTGGCTGATCGAGTCAACCAGTACATCGATCAACGTAAACCCTGGGTAATGGCCAAGGACGAGGCTGCCCGGGATGCCTTGCATGAGGTGTGCACCACAGGCATCGAACTGTTCAGACTGCTAGTGCTCTACCTGAAACCCGTTCTGCCTTTCATGGCTCGGGAAGCCGAGGCTTTCCTGAACTGCGCGCCGCTGTGCTGGGAAGATCACGGCACGCGCCTGGGTGCCCACGGAATCAACCCCTTCAAGCCTCTACTCACGCGGGTCGATCCCGCCAAGGTGACTGCCATGACCGATGCCTCCCGACCTGTCCCCGCAAATCCGAGCGCACCTCCGCCGCAGACCCCGGCTCCCGTAGCACCAGACGTGGCGGAAACGATGCCGATCATCA
>JBIKOF010000413.1:0-2770 GCA_044358205.1 Gammaproteobacteria bacterium
GGCGCCCTGCACGTTGTTCTGTCCACGCAGTGGGTTCACGCCCACCCCTTCGCGGCCAACGTTGCCCGTGAGCATCGCGAGGTTGGCGATGCCCATGACCATAGTCGAGCCCTGACTGTGTTCGGTTACACCCAGGCCGTAGTAAATCGCGGCATTGCCGCCGGTCGCATACAAGCGGGCCGCGCCGCGGACTGCCGCAGGGTCGAGTCCGGTGATTTCGGCTGTGGCCTCCGGTGAATGGACAGCATCTGCAATGAAGTCCAGCCACTTCCCGTAACTGTCAGCTTCGCAGCGTTCGGCCACAAACGCCGCATTCATCAATCCCTCGGTGACGATGACATGCGCCAGCGCGTTGACCAGCGCGACATTGGTGCCAGGCCGAAGCTTGAGGTGGAAATCCGCACTGATGTGCGGCGATTTCACGAGTCCTGTTTCTCGCGGGTCGGCGACGATGAGTCGCGCGCCCTTGCGCAGACGTTGCTTGAGACGCGAGGCAAACACCGGATGGCCATCCGTCGGGTTTGCGCCGATAACGAAGATGACATCCGCTTCTTCGACGGAATCGAATGCCTGAGTCCCCGCAGACTCACCCAGCGTCTGTTTGAGACCGTAGCCCGTCGGCGAATGACAGACCCGGGCACAGGTGTCGACATTGTTGTTGCCGAAGCCTGCTCGCACCAGTTTCTGAACGAGGTAGGTTTCCTCGTTCGTGCAGCGCGATGAAGTGATGCCACCCACCGAGCCGCGACCGTACTTGGCCATGATGCGCTTGAGGCTATCGGCCGCATAGGTAATCGCTTCTTCCCAGGAAACTTCGCGCCAAGGTTCGTGGATCGATTCGCGGATCATGGGGTGGGTGATCCGATCTGGATGCGTGGCGTAGCCGAAGGCAAAGCGGCCCTTCACGCAGGAGTGTCCATGATTGGCCTGACCATCAAGGTTGGGCACCATGCGGACCACTTCTTCCCCCTTCATCTCGGCCTTGAACGAGCACCCGACGCCGCAGTAGGCGCAGGTCGTCACAACACTGTGCTCGGCCTGCCCCTTTTCGATGAGGGATTTCTCAGACAGGGTCGCCGTGGGACAGGCCTGAACACAGGCCCCGCAGGACACACAGTCTGACGATAGGAAATCCACGCCGGCACCGGCAGCGATGCGCGATTCGAAGCCGCGACCCTCGACCGTAATCGCAAAAGTGCCCTGAACTTCGTCACAGGCGCGCACGCAGCGCGAGCAGACGATGCACTTGCTGGAATCGAAGGTGAAATAGGGATTGCTCTCATCCTTGGTGAGCGCGAGATGATTTTCGCCTTCATAGCCGTAGCGCACTTCCCGCAGGCCCACTGCGCCCGCCATGTCCTGCAATTCGCAGTGGCCGTTCGCCGGGCAGGTCAGGCAGTCGAGCGGGTGATCCGAGATATAGAGCTCCATCGTATTGCGCCGCAGGCGCGCGAGCGCTGGAGTCTGGGTGCGGATTTTCATACCCGGCGTCACCGGGGTGGTACAGGAGGCGGGATATCCCCGCATGCCCTCCACTTCCACCAGACAGAGGCGGCATGAACCATGGGGCTCGAGCATCTCGGTGGCACACAGTTTGGGGATCTGGATGCCGGCCTCAGCGGCCGCCCGCATCACGGAGGTGCCTGCCGGAACGGCGCAGGCTTTCCCGTCGATTTCTATTTCGACAGGCGTGGAATTGGCACGGCTGGGTGTGCCATGGTCGCGATCGCTGATCGACAGCATGTGCTATGTCCTTTTGAGTAAGCGGATTTCCCACCACGCACCTCCAGCCACAACAGGCCGCAGCGGGGACCCCTCGTCAGGTTTCAATTCATCGGTTTATGCGGGCTTGATTCCGAAATCTCCAGGAAAATGTTTCAAGGCGCTTTGGACAGGAAGATACGTCAGCCCGCCCAAGGCGCATAGGGATCCGTGCTGCATGGTGTGACACAGGTCGTCCAGCAGGGCTTTTTCGCGCTCTGGCGTGGCGCTCTGGCGCAGCCGATCGAGGACTTCCACCCCGCGGGTGGAGCCGATGCGGCAGGGGGTGCACTTGCCGCAGGATTCGAGCGCGCAGAATTCCATGGCGTAGCGGGCCATCCCGGCCATGTCGATGGTGTCATCAAAAGCCACGATGCCGCCGTGCCCGAGCATGGCGCCCCGCGCCGCGAATGCCTCGTAATCCACCGGCACATCGAAATCCGAGACCGGGAGGTAGGCGCCTAGCGGGCCGCCGACCTGGGCGGTCTTCAAGGGGCGGCCACTCGCCGAGCCGCCGCCAAAGTCGTAGAGCAATTCGTGCAGGGTGGGGCCAAAGCCCAGTTCCACCAGCCCGCAGCGTGCCAGATTGCCGGCGAGCTGCAGCGGGAGGGTGCCCCGCGAACGCCCCATACCGTAATTGGCGTAGAACGCTCCGCCTTTCTCGAGAATGACGGGCACTGACGCCAGCGAGATAACGTTGTTGATGACGGTCGGGCATCCGAAAAGGCCGCTGATGGCGGGAAGCGGCGGTTTGTAACGAACCTGTCCGCGCTTGCCTTCAAGACTTTCGAGAAGGGAGGTTTCTTCGCCGCAGATGTAGGCGCCGGCGCCCAGCCTCACTTCAAGATCGAAGCGGTGGCCGCTGCCTAGCACTGAAGCCCCGAGGACCCCCTCGCGATAGGCCACGGCGAGCGCTTCGTTGAGAACGCGCCATGCATCAGGATACTCGGCCCGGCAATAGATGTAGCCCTGGGTCGCACCCACCGCTAGACCCGCGATGATCATGCCT
>JBIKOF010000414.1:0-2760 GCA_044358205.1 Gammaproteobacteria bacterium
GGGGGTCGCCTTTTCGTAGCGTTCGCTGAATCTTACCGCTGCATCGGTGCTGGCCGTAATGGATCCCAGTGCTTCGCGTGCCGCTTCCATCACCGGCTGTCGCCGCTCGGTACCCTCGACGAGTCGCTGATAAAGCCCGAAGTGCCCAGCCGCGATGTAGTCCACGAGCAGCGTGAGAAACTCCTCCAGCGCCGCTTCCACCTTGCCGTCGACGTTGTACAGATTGAGTTTGATGAGATTGGAGAGCAGCACCAGCATTTGCCGGCGCTCGCGCATGAGATCGTCGATCAGCTTGCGGGTGGCGGGCCGCGCGTGCGCGCGCTCCCTCAGGGACTGTTCCATTCGACTGACTCCGGTAAATTGCGCGCTACTTTAGCCAATGCGCGCGATGCCTGCACCCGCCCATGCGGGGCGCCGGCCGTGGCTATAATCGAGCCATGGAGATTGCCGGCTATTCGATCACGCGCTGCATTGCCCAGGGAGGTATGGCCGCCGCCTACCTCGCCGAGCAGCAGTCACTGCAGCGCACCGTGGTGCTCAAGGTGCTCGACACACGAGGCCAGGCCTCGCCCCTCGCCCTGCAGCGCTTCGTCAATGAGGGCAAGTTGCTCGCCGCGCTCCAGCACCCCCATGTGATTACCCTCTACGATATCGGCGCGGCAGATGGGCTTGCTTATCTGTCGATGGAATACGTGCCGGGAGGGGATCTCAAACGCCGCATTGCGCAAGGCGGCCTCGATCCGTTGCAGGCACTCGACATCCTCGAACAGATCGCGCGGGGACTGGGGGCGGCGCACGCACGGGGCATCGTCCATCGCGACGTAAAACCCGCCAATGTGCTCTTTCGCGCCGATGGAACCGCCGTGCTGAGCGATTTTGGAATTGCCAAATCACTCGCAACCGATGCCAACGTCACCTCCAAAGGGGTATTCGTGGGCAGCCCCAATTACATGGCACCCGAGCAAGCGGAAGCCGCGGAGATCGACCACCGCACCGATATTTACGCCCTGGGCGTGATCTTCTACGAGATGCTGACCGGGCAGAAACCCTACCAGTCCGAGTCGGTGGTGGAAGTGATTCATCGCCATCGTACGGCCCCCATTCCCCGATTGCCCGCGGGGCTCGCGGTGTTTCAGGAGATGATTGACCTGATGCTCGCCAAGGAGCGCAGCCAGCGCTTTCGCGATATCCCGGCCGTATTGCATTTTCTGAGTCTGGTGCGGGCACGTTGGCAGGCTCAGGCCGCGCAGCACGCTGCCGCCACACCCTACGGTACTCCTGCGCGCTTGGTTCTGGAGTCTCCGCCTCGTCGTGAACGGCGCATGCGCCTCGCCCTCTTGGGCGTGCTCGGACTCGCGCTCGCCGGTCACGCCTTGTTGCTCTATCTCGACCGGCGTGAGGAGAATGCGCGTGTTGCGACCACTGCGAGCCAGGTCGATCCCGCTGCGCTTGCCGCGGTCGATGCAGCGCTTGCCCGCCCCGCCACGGCCAACCCGGTCGGCGGGGGTACGGAACCTTCCTCGGTGATTGCGGCTCTGGTCTGGCTGGGTCAAAGCAGTCTTGCCGAGGGGCGGCTCATCGCGCCTGCGGAAGCCAGTGCCTACTACTACTTCCGTCGCGCGCTCCAAATCGCGCCGGATGACGTCCAAGCGCTCGCCGGTCTCGAGGCGCTCGCCGAGCATTACACCGCACAGGCCCGGCAGGCCGCCACCGCAGGGAACCCCAGTGCAGGGGCAGCGGCACTTCAATTGGCGCGCAGGATCCGCGCCCTCGATACCACGCAGCCCCACAGTCCCTGAGACGTTTCAGTCCCCGCGGGATTCGAAATTGACGATGAGTGCGGCGGGCCCGCTTTCGATGCGGTGAATCAGCTCGGTCTGGCGGTTGATCCCGGTCTTGTGGAAGACGTGCTTAAGGTGTGTGCGCGCGGTATTGACCGAGATTTCGAGTTCTTCAGCGGCTTCGTCGAGGGTCATGCCGTTGGTCATGAATTGCACCAGTTTCGCTTCGGTGTGCGTAAGACCATACAGCCCTGTGAGAATGTCGAAGGACACCTGACGCTGTCGACCACTGTCAAACAGGTAAACCAGGGCCTGGGGAACATCGGCGCCTCCCCGTGAAGCGACCGGTACCACCAGCACTTCGGTGTGCTCACCCGCCATGGGCGATCGGACGAACATCGCGCCGCTCACTTGATCGTGCCCAGCCTGTGCACGCCGCAGGGCCACATCAACCAGTTCCCTGAAACGTTGCTCCAGCGCCTTGTCGTTCACACAGAGGATGTCGTTGCAAATCTCGAGGCCGCGATTGCGGCCCAGGATGTCGCGCGCGCTGCGATTGGTGTATTCCACCCGACCCTCCTCAGCCACCACGATCACGCCATGTGAGAGCGTATCGAGCGCCGTACAAAGGGCCCGGTCGAGTTGTCCTCGCGCGGTTTTTGCCTGCCTGTGCGCTGTCAGACGCAGGGCAAGTCCGTAAATTTGTCCCCGCGAATCCCGCAGGGCTGTGAGGAGATCGCTACAGGGTTCGGCGCCGCCAAAGCGACCACCCCGCGGGCGCACGATGCGTTCTTCCTGCCCCCCCATCACCCGTAACACGAGCTCCGCGGCCGCAGCAGCCTGCAGGCCGTAAAGGCCTGCAAGGACTTCGGCAATCGGACGCGCGCCGAGCTGTCGGCGCGGCAGGCCGGTGATGTACTCGGCTTCCGCATTGATGAATCCCACGCGCCCATCGTGATCGGCGGTAATAACCCCGTCT
>JBIKOF010000416.1:0-2750 GCA_044358205.1 Gammaproteobacteria bacterium
GCGCTCCGAGGACCGCTGGCGACTGTCGCGCCCCGGAGACAGCTACGGGCTTGATTACTGCATGCCGGATGATTTTCCCAAACTGCTTGCTGATGTCCGCGATCTGGGCGTATGGCATGTGCACTGTCACCACCTCGCGGGATTTGAGGCGATGCTGCCCCAATTTCTGGAAGAAGTGCCGTTGAGCTACGACGTTTCAGTACACGATTACCTGTGGATCTGTCCGCGGGTGACGCTGCTGGACGGCAATAACCGTTATTGCGGGCAGCCTGAGGCCGACGCGTGTGACCGGTGCATTGCGCAGGCCGGTGTGTTCCCGCAACTGAAAACGCTTTTCGAATCGTTTGCGTTGGGCACTGCAAGCTGGCGCAGGTTGATGTCCCGCATCCTGCGGCGCGCGCGTCGGGTAATGGTGCCCAGCGAAGACGTTGCGGTGAGGCTTGGCCGCCATGTCGAACTCGACAATCTTGTGGTGAGGCCGCATCCCGAGGAGGAAGCCATTATCGAGGTTCCGGCGCGTGCGCCCTCTCTCGCGCTGAACGTCGCCGTGATTGGGGCCATTGGGATGCACAAGGGGATGGCCATGCTTAGCGCCTGCGCGGCAGAAGCCGAGGCGCGAGGCCTGAACCTGAAATTCACGGTAATAGGCTATACCTGGGGCGCTCCTTCGCTAAGTCAATGCCGCAACGTCTCCGTCACCGGCCCTTATGCCCGGGATCAGGTGCAACAGATTGCACGGGCCCACCAGTGCGACATCGCGCTGTTCCTGAGCCCCTGGCCTGAGACCTTCAGCTATACCCTGAGTGAGGCGCTGCGAGCGGGGCTTTATCCCGTGGTGCCCGACCTGGGCGCCCCCTCCGAGCGGGTGCGGCAAGTGGGCTTTGGTGAGACCTATCCGCTCGAATCGACGCCAGGCGAAATTCTGGATCGCTTGTTGGCCATTGGGGCGCGGGGTGTGCCGGCAGCGCGTTACCGGGTGGGCTGTGACTACGGAACCCTTCTGGCGGATTACTATGGACTCGCGCGCCCCACCGGACGGGAAGCGGCGCCTCCGGGCGACGCTGTTTGCGTTCTCGGTATGCATCGCAGCGGTACCAGCGCGCTAACGGGTGCGCTGGAGGCCGCCGGTTTGAAGACGGGCGAGGTGTTTCGTTTCGGGGCGGATAATTTGAAGGGGCATATCGAGAGTCGGCTTGTCATCGGGATCAACGACGCGGTTCTGCAGCACTCAGGTGGGTCGTGGCGCGAGGTACCGAGGGTGCTCAGATGGACAGAGGCGGAACGGCGTCGGCGGGATGCGTTCGTGGCTGCGCGCGAGGCCGAGGGCGGGGCGTGGTTGTTCAAGGATCCCCGAACCCTCTTAACGCTTCCGTTCTGGCGGGAGGCGTTGCCCCGGCTCGCGGTGGTGGGCTCGTTCCGGCACCCGCTGAAAGTGGCATTCTCACTTTTTCAGCGGAATGGCTTGGCGCTCGATGAGGGCCTGCGGCTGTGGACTGACTATAACCGCAGGCTGGTGGCCTGCTGGGAAGAAAAACCTTTTCCCCTCCTGTGTTTTGATCTCCCCGAGGGGGCTTACCGAACTGCGGTTATCACGACGGTCGAGTCGCTTGGCACCGAGATCGATGCCCCGCTGAGTGGAACGGCTGCCGTTGAGTTTTTTTCCGCGCAGCTGCGTGCCGCCGCCATTCCCAAAGCGCTCCTGCAGGGCTCATCCGGGGGTGTCGCGGACGATCTGGCTGCCGCCCTGGACCTCTATGCGCGGCTTCTCACCTGTGCTGGCGTCGATCACCGCCTGCTTATCCATACCGATCACAGCCTTCCGCTCGATCCGACCATCGAGGGCTGCCGCCAACTGCTCGCGGACGCACCCGACAATGTCATGGTGCTGACCCTCCTCGCCACGCTGCTCGAGCGGGCAGGGGATCCGGAAGCCGCCTGCGCGACTCGTCGGGATTTGGTGCAGCTGGAACCAGGGAATTACCTCGCGTTGCGCGCTCTACTCGATTTGCTTGAGGTCTCGGGGTTGCACAAGGAAGCGCTAGCTTGGGCCGAGCGCGCCCTGCTCACGCATCCCGACAACCCCGATCTCCACCTCTGGCTCGGGAACGCCAACCTGCGGCAAGGGGATATTCCAGCCGCCTTGCCCCATTTTCGGGTGGCGCGGGACGCCGACTATGCCTATCTTTCGTGCGCGCGCGAACTCGTGGCGCTTGGGGACAACGCATGACGACGAGCAACGACTTGATCAGTCTTTACGAACGCCATCAGGGCAAGGTGAGCGACCGTTGGCTGGCCTATCTTCAAGGCTACGAGAGGCTCTTTGCGCCCTGGCGAACACGTGCGTTGAACTTGCTTGAAATAGGCATACAGAACGGCGGTTCGCTTGAGATCTGGAGCCAATACTTTCCCCAGGCGCAGACGCTCGTGGGCTGTGATATCGATACAGGGTGCGGGTTTCTGCGGTATGAAGATCCCAGAATCCACGTCGTCGTTGGAGACATCTGCGCGGAGGAGACAGAGCAGAAAATCGCAGCCCTTTCTCCTGAATGGGACATCGTCATCGACGACGGCTCCCATGTTTCCAGCCATATCGTCACCGCCTTTGCGCGTTATTTCCCGCGGGTGAGGACCGGCGGAATTTTCGTCGCCGAGGATTTGCACTGCAGTTATTGGAGCAAATACGAAGGGGGTCTGTCGGATCCTTTTTCATCCCTCTCATTCTTCAAACTGCTGAGTGACATCGTCAATTT
>JBIKOF010000415.1:0-2750 GCA_044358205.1 Gammaproteobacteria bacterium
CACGCATCGTCGAGGCCAGCGGTCTGACGGCCGTCTGCATACAGCACGAACTCGATCACCTGGAGGGCAAGCTGTTCGTAGACCGCTTATCCGAACTCAAGCGCACCCGTATTCGCAAGAAGTACGAAAAGTTGCAGCGTCGGACCGGGTGAGTCGACTCCCCCTCGCCGCCCACGCGCCTGCAGGCATGTCTCAGGGAAACCCTCCCAGGCCGCTTCGGGTTATTTTCGCAGGCACGCCGGCGTTCGCCGTACCGGCCCTGGACGCGCTCGTCCAGACACCCGGGGTAGAAGTGGTCGCGGTCTACACCCAACCCGATCGGGCCGCAGGGCGTGGTCGCCACCTTAAACAATCCGAAGTAAAAACCTGCGCGCTAGCCCACGGATTACCGGTGCGGCAGCCAGTCAGCTGGCGGGATCCGGCCGTGCTTGCAGAGCTTCGAGCCCTCGATTCCGATCTACTGGTGGTGGCGGCCTATGGGCTCATCTTGCCCGCGGAGTCGCTAGCGATTCCCCGTCTGGGAAGCGTAAATCTTCACGCGTCGCTCTTGCCTAGGTGGCGCGGCGCAGCGCCGGTGCAACGCGCGATCATGGCCGGGGATGTCGTCACCGGGATAACCTTGATGCGCGTGGTCCCGGCGCTCGACGCGGGCCCGATGCTCGCAACGGTCACCACCCCGATTGAGACAAAAGATACGGCCGGTACGCTCGAGGCGCGGCTTGCCACGCTGGGCGCGCAACTTCTGTTGGACGCGCTCCCGGGGCTCGTTGCGGGGCGCCTCGAGGAAAAACCGCAGAACCCCGACGATGTGACCTATGCGGCGAAGATCACCCGAGAGGATCGGGAGGTTGACTGGGGACGACCAGCGGTCGAAATCGAACGCCGCATTCGGGCCTTGCAGCCTGCCCAGCAGGCCACCGCGAGTATTGCGGAGATCCCCGTTACGCTGCTGGAAGCCGTGGTCGTAGACCAGGCGCCCCGCGGGGTGCCCGGTACCCTAGAGGACTTCAACAATGCCGGCATCGACATCGCAACCGGCGCCGGTGTGTTGCGAATCACGGCCCTCCAGCCACAGGGTAAACGGCCGGTGTCAGCGCGCGATTTCGTGAACGGGTACGGCGCGCGCCTGCGGCAAGCGGGGACCTGATGGCAGCCGCCATCCGAGCCCTCGCCGCAAACGCACTGGCTGCCGTGGCTGGCGACGGCACCAGCCTGGACGTCGCGTTGCGCGAGCTTCGCACCGGTTGCGCATCCGAGCGGGAGGCAGCGTTCGCACAGGAATGCCTTTATGGAACGCTGCGGCGCTGGTTCGAGCTGGAAGCGCGGCTCATGAGCGGGCTCTCGCGTCCGCTCAAGAAAAAGGACATGCCCCTGTACACCCTGATGCTCCTCGGCCTATACGAGTTGGAGCATTTATCGACGCCCGCGCACGCGGTGATCCACGAAACTGTTGAGGCCTGCGGTGCCTTGTCCCGGGAGTGGGCCAAGGGGCTCGTCAACGCCCTGTTACGCCGCGCACAACGAGGCGCTTTGCCTCTGCCCGCCAATCCGAGTCCAGAAATTCTCCACAATCATCCCGCCTGGCTCATCGAACTGTTACGTGAAGACTGGCCCGATCACTGGGCGTCGGTGCTGGAGGCCAACAACCGCCACCCACCGCTCTCCCTCCGGGTGAACCTCGGCAAGACCACTCGCGAGCACTACTTGGAGACACTCGCGAATGCCGGAATCGAAGCCATCCGGCTCCGCCATGCCCCGGCAGGCATCGAGCTGCCGGAACCCCGGGCGATCAGCACTCTCCCGGGCTACGCCGCCGGGCTTTTCTCAGTGCAGGACGAGGCCGCTCAGCTTGCCGCCCAACTACTGGCGTGTGAGGCAGGCGAGACCGTCCTGGACGCCTGTGCCGCGCCTGGTGGTAAAACCACGCACCTTCTGGAACTGCATCCGGATCTCGCGCTCACGGCGGTCGACATCAATGGTCGGCGCCTTGGGGAAGTCTCGGAAAATCTGGCGAGGCTGGGCCTAAGCTGTGACCTCATGCGCTCGGATGTCGCGCTGTGGGCGCCTGAAGCAGCAGCAGCGGGGAAACGCTTCAAACGCATCCTGCTCGATGCACCGTGTTCAGCGGTGGGTGTAATCAGACGACACCCGGACATTCGTCTGCGCCGCGACCGGGGCGAGGTGGAGCGGGCGCGCGCCAAACAGGCGACCCTGCTGCGCGCCCTGTGGCCGCTGCTGGAGCCGGAGGGAAGCCTGCTCTACGTCACCTGTTCCATCCTCGATGCGGAAAACGCCGCTACCGTTAACCAATTTCTGGAGGAGACCTCTGACGCGACCGCCGAGCCCATCGCGGCGACATGGGGCGTTAACAAGGGTCCGGGCCGACAGATTTTACCGGGCATAGACGGGATGGACGGTTTTTTCTTCTGCCTCTTACGCAAGCGGAACCGCCCATGAGCGGCCGTTTGCTTGCGATGATGCTGGCGCTGCTGTTGTCACTGTCCGCCCTGGCAAAGGAAATCGACATTCTTCGCCTCACCGATCGCAGCGAGGACGAAGTCTATTATCTCGACGTCGATGCCGACATCGAGCTGGGTCGGGAGGTCCGGGAGGCCGTGGCCAGCGGTATCCCCTTGCGCTTCGTCTTCGACGTCCGCGTGCACAAGGTTCGACGCTACCTCTGGAACGAAAAATTGCTGGAGCTGCGCCGAACACTCTTGCTTGAACGACACGCCCTTGCCGGCAAATAC
>JBIKOF010000417.1:0-2748 GCA_044358205.1 Gammaproteobacteria bacterium
TCTGACAAACGTGCGCTGCGTCGTAGGGTCGGAATCCCTGCAAGATCTCCCCGCATGGCAAGCCACGCGCGCGCGTTGCAGCGGACGGGGCGACCCGCTTCTGTCGCTCGATCACGCGCATGGCGCGCCGCTGGGTCCGCGAGCCCTGAGTGCGGCTGCTGCTCAGTGGCCTTCTAAAGTGATTGCAATGAACCTCGATCGCGTGGGGAGCGGCGAAGGCCCGGATACCGGGCTCATTGATGAGATTCGTCGCGCCGCACCGAACCGGCAGATCATTGCCGCCGGTGGCGTGAGAGACGGCCAGGATCTTGAACGACTTGCCGCGTCTGGGGTTACCGCGGTTCTCGTGGCGACGGCGCTGCACGATGGCCGGATCGACACTCGCAGCCTCTCTGCGCTTAGCTACTTGTAGACCGCCCATAAAAAAGCCCCGCCTGAGCGGGGCTTCTCATGCACGCTGTCCGCACGGACGCGTGCCGACTTCCGCAGACCTTACTTGGCCTGGAAGGGGTGGTCGACCTTGCTCTTCTGCTGCACGACCTGCGCGGCCTTCGGCTCGCGGGCCACGGCGCGCTTGATCGATTCCTTGGTCGCCTGATAGTTGAATTCCTGAATCTTCTTGTCGTCGTCAGCGAGCCAATGGATGAACACGCCCACGCAGATGAAGATGTCATCGGCTTCGTTGGCGGGGATGGTGCCGTCTTCGACGCAATCGGCAACCGCCATCGCCACGCCGCGCTGGGCGGGGCCGAACATCTGCACTGCCTGCTTCGAACCCTTGATCGTGACCTTGTTGAACATCACGGTGTTGGGTTTGGTCGCAAGGTTCGGTGCAACGACGGCGAGGAGGCTGCTGAAACCATCTTTGTTGTTGGTGATGCAATTGCAGAAGGCGGCTTCGGCGGCGCTGCCGCGGGGCCCCATGATGAGGTCGATATGAGCGACTTCGTTACCGTCGCCCACGAGCGACTCGCCAACCAGAACGCGATCTACTACGGCCATTGCTGTCTCCTCTGAACCTTGGATGCGGGATAGGGTGCCTGGCGAATGGTCTGGCCTTGAAGGGCCCGGGTGCCATCCCCGAAGCTTGTTTGTTGTCTTGACCTGATCTTTGTTTGTGTTGTCCGGACATGTCCGGGCCGGCGCGCTTCCTGTCAGGTGCCGTTGATTCCCTGCGTGACCGGTGACGGGGATCCGCCGCTCCGAATGAGCAGAAACACCAGCAGGCTGGCGACAGTCAAATCCGCGCTGGTGCCCGGATTAAGACTTTCGCGTTTCAACGCTCTGTCGAGCGCGGACAGGATAGCCTTTCGGCGGCGCGGATCTTCGCACGCTTTCAGGGCGGCTGCCACAGCCACCGCCTCCGCCCGAACCCGGGCGGCCGAGGTTCGGCCCCATTTGCGAAGCACGTGGCTATCGATACGCCGCGCAAGAAATGCCAGATAGCAGTCTGTGACCGCATCTCTCAGCGACCCACCCTCCGCGGTCGTTCTTTCGAGACAGGACAGGCCCAGACCGAACACGTCCCTGTAGGCGGTAATGTATTGGGCGGCGATCCGGTCCCGATGCGCCGCAAGACGCATCACCTCCAGCAGCGCGAGTTTGGGTGTTCCCCTTACATCCTCGTCTGGGGCCGAACCCAGCCCCGCCGGACTGGCAAGACATATCGCCGCGAACACATCGGCACTGTCCCGCTGGGTGGTCGCAGCCAGAACGCCACGGAGGGACGCGCGCAGTTTGCGCGCCAACCCGTCCCGCCGGGAATCGGGGGTGTCGAACAGCGGGGGCGCTGCCCTCAACAACGGGACGGCCAACAAGAGGATGCCCAGGTTAGTGTTGCAACCTACTGCTTCGCGGGTCGCCCGCACAGCGCCAAGGATGTCGAGCCCAACCCTGCCCTCAGGCCCCATCAGACAGGCGCTTGATACCGCGGCGCTGCGCAGGAAATCCGTCGCCTCCATGCCATGACCGGGGCTCTGCAAACTGACGTTGCCCGGTTTGAACGCGAGCACGTCATAGCGGCATGCTTCGCGGAAGGCCCCGAGACAGCGGGCCCTGACCATCGCGCTCGCCTTCATGCCCCAATATCACGCTGCCGGCAGAACGCGTCCACCAGCGCACCGGTGACATCGAGACCCGTCGCTTGTGTCAGGCCCCACCACGCGGGCACGCCATTCACCTCGCTCACCACCCAGCGTCCCGCAGGAGAGCAGAGCAAGTCCACGCCGGCATAGTGAGCGCCCACGGCGCGGGCTGCGGCTTCCGCGAGTGCCAACACCGCTTCCGGAAGCGTCGTCGGCAGACAAGTCGCTCCTTGCGCTCGGTTGGTGATCCAGTGCTCACCCCGGCGCTCCATGGAGAAGCGCGCGCGACCTTCTACGACCATCACCCGCCAATCCCGATAAGGACCCATGCTTGGTGCGAGATACTCCTGCAGATAGAACACCTGCCCTGCAGGCGTGGCGGCGCGCAGCTCGCTCAGCGACTCGAGTCGGAGCAAGCCCTCGCCTTGCGAACCGAACAGCGGTTTCATGACCACGGGGCGCCCGGCTGCCACCTCTTGCTTCACCACCGCTTCGGCATCCGGCAGCGACTCGCATACCCAGGTGCGCGCAATCGGTAGCCCTGCACGTGCCAGCAGGAAACTGGTGAGCGCCTTGTCAACGGTCCGTTCGATCACGCGGCCGCTGTTGAACACCAGCACCCCGCAATCAGCCAGCGCGTGCAGGACATCGAGACGCAGGATCA
>JBIKOF010000418.1:0-2746 GCA_044358205.1 Gammaproteobacteria bacterium
GCCACGTGTACGCGCCTCGGGCACCGCGGCGAAAAGCTCCCGGATAGGGGTAAAAAGCCCCGTATAGGTGGCAGGATTGGAACGGGGGGTACGCCCGATCGGGCTCTGGTCGATGTCGACGACCTTGTCGAAATTCTCCATGCCCTCGAAGCTCGCGAAAGGCGCCGGTTCGAGACTTGCCCCATTCAGCTCCCGTGCGCAAAGGTGGTAGAGCGTGTCATTGATGAGCGTCGACTTGCCCGAACCCGAGACGCCGGTCACACAGGTCATGAGACCGCAGGGGATCTCGAGATCGACCCCGCGCAGGTTGTTACCCGTCGCCTGTCGCAGATGAAACAGGCGAAGCGGATCTGGCGGAGTGCGTCGGGCGGGCACCGCGATGGAGCGGCGCCCTGATAAAAACTGCCCTGTCAGGGACTCACTACTGGCTTCGATGTCAGCGGGGGTGCCGGTCGCGACTACCCGTCCGCCGTGCACCCCGGCACCCGGACCCATGTCGACCACGTGATCGGCAAGCCGAATGGCGTCTTCATCATGTTCCACCACGATGACGGTGTTGCCGATGTCGCGCAGGTGCCGAAGCGTGTCGAGCAGGCGTTGGTTATCGCGCTGATGCAAGCCGATAGAGGGCTCATCAAGCACATACATCACCCCCACCAGTCCGGCGCCAATCTGACTGGCGAGGCGAATGCGTTGAGCCTCTCCGCCCGAAAGCGTGTCGGCGCTGCGATCGAGGGTGAGGTAGTCAAGGCCAACGTTGACGAGAAACTGGAGCCTGAGTTTCACCTCTTTCACGATCTGCACGGCTATCTCGCCGCGCCGCCCGGGTAAGGTGAGGGTTTCGAAAAAGGAGAGGCTATCGCCGATCGCCAGCGCCGTCAGATCCGCAATGCCTCGCCCTACCACCCGGACATGGCGCGCCGCGCGATTGAGACGTGTGCCCTCACATTCCGGGCAGGGTTGCGAGCCAAGAAAACGCGACAGTTCCTCACGCACCAGATTGGATTCTGTTTCGCGGTAGCGGCGTTCCATGTTCGGCAACACGCCCTCGAAGGGATGTTTGCGGGTGTAAGTACGCCCCCCGGAGGTGAGGTAGTTGAAGGCAATTTCGTCCTTGCCACTGCCGTGCAGGATGGCTTTTTGCACAGCGGCTGGCAGCGCCTTGAATGGTGTATCGAGTTCGAATCCGTAATGGCTGGAAAGCGCTGTGATGAGTTGATAGTAGTAAGCGTTGCGGCGGTCCCAGCCGTGAATGGCCCCCGCGGGCAGACTCACCTCGGGGCGCTCCACCACTCGGCCCGGATCGAAGAACTGCATCACGCCCAGGCCGTCACATTTCGCACAGGCGCCATGGGGATTGTTGAAGGAAAATAAACGCGGTTCGAGTTCGTTGAGGCTGTATCCGCACTGTGGACAGGCGAACAATGCAGAGAAAAGGAGATCTGCCTGACCCGGCGATTCAACGAACTGGACCCGAGCAACCCCTTCGCCAAGCTTCAAGGCGGTCTCGAAGGACTCTGCAAGGCGCGCCTTGTTCTCCGGATCCACCTTCAGACGGTCCACCACCACATCGATATCGTGCTTGCGGTTGAGCGCGAGCTTCGGAGGGTCGTCCAGCATGATCAGCTGGCCGTCGACCACCGCACGGACGAACCCCTGCCGCGCCAGCTGTTCGAAAACCTGCTGATGCTCACCCTTACGGCCCTTGATCATCGGCGCAAGAATCATCAGGCGTGTATCCGCGGGAAGCGCCAGCACCTGATCGACCATCTGCGAAACCGTTTGGGCTTCGAGGATTTCGTCGTGGTCGGGGCAGCGAGGCTCCCCCACGCGCGCAAACAGCAGACGCAGGTAATCGTAGATCTCGGTGATGGTACCAACCGTCGACCGCGGATTATGCGAGGTCGATTTCTGCTCGATTGAAATGGCCGGAGAGAGGCCCTCGATATGATCGATATCGGGCTTTTCCATCATCGAGAGAAACTGGCGCGCATAGGCGGACAGCGATTCGACGTAGCGCCGCTGCCCTTCGGCATAGATGGTGTCGAAGGCTAACGAAGATTTACCAGACCCTGACAGCCCGGTAATGACGATCAGGCGATCGCGGGGGAGATCGAGATCGATGTTCTTGAGGTTATGCGTACGCGCGCCGCGCAGCGAGATCGTGTCCATGCCTGGGAGCTTTCCTGTCGTCGACCCGGCCCGGGTCGTGGCGGCGTGACTCACGCCTCGGTACCGGGTCGCGCCGCCGCACTTTGAAGAGTGGCGAGTGCGGTCGGCAAACGGCTACTATACGGGCTCGACGCAACCCGCAGCAAAACCCCCTAGTGAGTCCCCCGGATTCGATGACGCCCAGCGAGCGGCGCACCACGTTTGCGCTCGCCACCGCCCTGTTCCTGCGCATGCTGGGGCTGTTCATGGTGATGCCGGTGCTCGCGCTCTACGCCGGCAAACTGCCGGGCGCAACCCCGTTCCTGGTGGGAGTCGCGCTTGGGTTCTATGGCCTCGCGCAGGCCATGCTGCAAATCCCCTTCGGGCGCTGGTCGGACCGCGCCGGGCGCAAACCTGTCATCGCGCTCGGCTTGAGCATATTCACCCTGGGCGGCTTGGTGGCGGCCTTCTCGGGCCACATTTACGGCGTCATTATTGGTCGCACGCTGCAGGGTGCAGGCGCTGTTTCCGGCGCGACGCTGGCGCTGGCCGCCGACCTCACCCGCCCCGCACAGCGCACCAAGAGCATGGCGAT
>JBIKOF010000419.1:0-2742 GCA_044358205.1 Gammaproteobacteria bacterium
AGACGATTGGTCTTGTTACGCAGGCTGGACACCACGATGTGGTGAGCATCCAGTGCCGCGAAGAGCTGGTTGAGGGATTGACTACGATCGACCACCACCTCGAGCGTGTGGGCATCGAGCTGTGTCACCGCAAAACCGAGTTCGCCGGGGACGGCTGGCAGAGGGTGGGCGAGATCAAGCACGAAGATCTCCGCATGCAGGCTTGCAAGAAGCTGCTTCATGGGGGCTCGGGCAATGATCTGACCGCCATCGATGATGGCGATGTTCCGGCACAGCAGTTCTGCTTCCTCCAGGTAGTGCGTCGTGAGTATGACGGTGGTGCCCTGACGGTTGAGCTCGGCAAGAAAATCCCACATACCCCGCCGGACTTCGATGTCCACGCCTGCCGTTGGCTCATCGAGAATGAGCATGCGCGGTTCATGAATGAGCGCGCGAGCAACCATCAGTCGACGCTTCATGCCACCCGACAGGGTGCGGGCGCGTTCCTGGCGCTTGTCCCACAGGCTGAGGGCGGCGAGGTATTTCTCGGCGCGCTCAACGGCCACCCGGGATGGAATGCCGTAGAACCCGGCCTGGTTGGTGACGATGTCCCACACGGTTTCGAACTGCGAAAAATTGAAATCCTGGGGGACCACGCCCAGCCAGGATTTGGCGCGTGGAAAGTCGACGTCGATATCACAGCCAAAAACGCACACCCGACCCGCTGTCTTGCGCACCAGTGAGGTGAGGATGCCGATGACGGTTGATTTGCCCGCACCGTTCGGCCCGAGCAGCGCGAAGAAGTCGCCGGCCTCCACCTGCAGATCGATGCCGCGCAGGGCTTGCCTGCCATTGGCGTAGGTCTTGGTAAGCCCCTTAATTTCAATTGCGTGCATAGGGATGAATAGTAGCCTGTTAGGCCGTCTCGACGCAGCGTTTGACGCAAATGCAACCCGATTTGAGCTACGCTTCGCTTGCGCATCCGCGCCAGTTGAACAGGCTCTCACCGGCACCTGTATGTCTGCTCCCAGAAACTTGCTTGTGGCTCGCCACGCAACCGCGCTGCCCCAACACGCGAGCGGGCGGGATTTCGATCGCGAGCTCTCAGGGGACGGGCGCAAGGAAGCGGCACGCGGCGCCCGATGGCTGGCCGCAACTTGTCCGCAACTCCCCCGCATTCTGGCGTCGCCCGCACGACGGACCCGTGAAACCGTCGAAGGGTTGCTCGGGGAGGCTGTGAACCCGTCGGTGACCGAATGGGACACCGCACTGTATCTGGCGGATCTGCCGGCACTTCTGGAACTGATCGAGGTGGAGGAGGGCGACCTGATGCTCGTGGGTCACAACCCGGGTCTGGAAGATCTTCTTGCCTTCCTGCTGCCGGTGCCCGAAACGGGTGGCAGCCTGAGTGTGCCGCCAGGCGCGATTTTCTGGCTAGAGCTGCCCGCCGCTCCCCTGCGTCGGGGTGCCGCACGGCTAAAGGCGCGCTACCTGCCCACGGATTCCCCTCCGGCATGAACGGCGGGCCAGGGAAGGCGGTGCCGCAACGAACCCACTGCATCACGCGCAGTCTGAATGACACCCATCGAGGATGTAGACGTGACTGAGGAACGCCAGACTTTGCTCGAATTTCCCTGCGACTTTCCCCTGAAAATCATGGGGCATGCCAGCGAGGATTTCGATTCCATGGTGGCGGAAATCGTCATTCGGCACATCGGCAGCCTGCGCGAAGACGCGATTCAGCGTCGACCGAGCCGACAGGGAAAATATCTGGCGGTAACGGTAACCGTGCAGGCCACCAGTCAGGAACAGCTCGACAACCTGTATCGCGAGCTTTCTTCGCACACCCGAATCCTGATGGTGTTATGAGCACGAAGCCGTGCGTGGTGAGGGAACTGGGTCTGGTGGACTATGAACCTGTCTGGGCGCGTATGAAGGCGTTCACGGATTCCCGAAGCGCAGAGACACCCGATGAAATCTGGTGCCTCCAACATCCACCCGTATTCACTCAGGGACTGGGCGGCTCGCCTGCCCATGTTCTGGCGCCTGGCGATATCCCGGTTATCAAGACCGACCGCGGCGGGCAGGTGACCTACCACGGGCCCGGACAACTGGTGGTCTATGTGTTACTCGATTTGAAACGTCTGGGGCTTGGGCCCCGCGAACTGGTCCGCAGGCTGGAAAGCGCCGTGCTGCGGGTGTTGGACGCACTGGGCTTCGATGGGCAGCGTCGCGACGGAGCCCCGGGGGTTTATGTGGCTGAGGCAAAGATTGCATCACTTGGCCTGCGCGTCAGACGACAGTGAGCTATCATGGGATCGCGCTCAACGTCTGCAACGATCTCATGCCGTTCTCCCGCATCAATCCCTGTGGTTATGCGGGCTTGCAGGTCACGAGTCTTGCACAACTCGGCTGCGAGGCATCACTGGCGCAGGTGCAGGGAATGCTCGTCGACGCATTGCGCGCCGCGCTTTATTTTTCGGCAGACGCCGAGGTCGGATACCGACCACCGGCCCTGCCGCTGTCTGCCTGAGGGACTTACATGGATACGACCCGACCCACCCGTGCGCAGCGGGGAACGGAAAAAGTGGCCAAGATTCCGGTCAAGGTCGAGCCTTCTACCGGGCCTCTGCCGCGCAAGCCGGCCTGGATCAAGGCCCGTGCGCCGACAGATCCCAAGGTCATCGCGCTGAAGCAACTGCTGCGAGAGAAATCCCTGCACACCGTGTGCGAGGAAGCCTCGTGCCCGAACCTTGGCGAATG
>JBIKOF010000032.1:0-9544 GCA_044358205.1 Gammaproteobacteria bacterium
TTCCGCCGCAGAATTGTCTCTATATCGGTGACGCCGCACGTGATGTGGAGGCAGGACAACGGGCCGGCATGGCCACGCTGGTTGCGGCTTACGGTTACCTCACGCAAGACGATATCCCGACTGACTGGGGCGCTGGGGGCATGGTCGATTCACCGTTGGAAATCCTGCCACACGTCAAACGCTGGCTGGAAAATCGAAAGCGCTGAAGCCGTGAACTGGGTGCCGGGACTTGCACTGGAAGATCCAAGGCTGCGGGAATTTCTGCCAGCGGCCGGCAGCGCACTGCATTACGCGTTGCTCTACCAACCGGCTGAATCACGCGACCGACTACGGGTGGTGGAAGCCCTCCGCCAGAACATTTGCAGCCTACCCTTGACCAGTTCCAATGCCGAGGTCGCGCATGCACGACTCGGCTGGTGGTACGAAAACCTGTCGACATCGGGGGACACGACACCAGGGCCGGGGCACCCACTCCTGCGCGCCCTGCAGCCGGGATTTGCCGCAGACCCCACCCTTCGCCCCGCATTCGTGTCACTCATCGAAGGGATCGCCCGGCTGCAAGCCGCCGGACGTTTCGCCAACATCGCGGAACGCACAGCGGCGTGGCACTCGACGCACGCGCCCATCTGGCACGTGCATGCCCGACTCTGCGGTTTCGCGGATGCCCGAATCGCGAACATCATCAGCCAACTGGGGACCGCCATTGCCCTTGCGGAAACGCTGGTCGATCTGCGGCGCGCTGTGCGCGGAGAGATAGCCTTCGTCTGTCGCGACCGGGAGCCAGATTCAACCGATGCCGGATTACAGACGAGTGATGCGCAGTGGTATGCGGCCCTTGCGCGCCGCGAACTTCCCGAATTGACTGCGATGATCCACCGCGGAGTGGCGGAATTGCCCGCACCCCGCGGTGAGCGACGTCGGCTGCGCGCCCTGCGCGTGATGGCCGCACTGACGCTCGATACCCTCACCGAACTCGGGCGGGAACAAGGCCGCGTCTGGGAGATGCGGGTCGAGCTAACCCCGCTCAGGCGTTTGTGGCGGGCCTGGTGCGTGCGCGTAGAAGCCTGATGCGTAATCGCCGGTGCACATCCGCAGTGACATTGTCAGCATCGAGCACACACAGATAACGCCGACTTGGGGTCACCAGGGTTGCGACGATGAGCACTGGGCAGACGATGCCCCGGGAATCCAGTATTGCGCCCTCGGCAGATCCGTCTTCCCGCTCGATGCGCCAAGGAAATTGGGCCCCGGGTGTTTCTGAGACCGCTACGACGCCACAGCGCGCGAGTCCGTTGCTCTGCCGGATTGCAACACGCCAGCCCAGCACGATGAGGAGCAAGCCCGAAAGGAGCACCAGCGGTGGTGGAGTTGTCGCGCACCAGAGGACCGCGAGCCCACCATGCAGCCCGGCGAGGATGCGCGTAAAGGTCCGCGAAGACCCCGGCATGAACGCAAGTTGCATCGATGGCACTGACATGCGCTGGAGCCTAGCAGATGCCATACATCCGCGCATTGCAGATGCATTCCGCAGCCCATGTCGAATACGCCAACACGCTGAGCATAATGGCTTTTCGCGGCTTGAATTGGGGGTGCACAGGCCAGATACTACGGAGCCTTGAGATGGCCCTGCGCGGCCGTGGATCCCGAAGCAAAATGGCACACCCAACACCCGAGAACAGCACTGAATCGACGGTACCGGCGACCGGTGCAAACCCCGCTGACGAGTCGATGAACAAGGACACACCCAAGCGTCCCCGCGAGTATGGCGGGCCCAAGGGACTGGAGCCGACGCGCTACGGAGACTGGGAGCGCAAGGGACGTTGCGTGGATTTCTGAACCCCGCGACGTGCGGGATGGTCTGACCGCCATGGATCTGGGGGTCCTCGAGTGTGGCGCACGAAGCGCGAATCCCAACCACGACATTGGAGCGATGATGAGCCGAAGCAAACCGCTGTCGCCGCACCTGCAGGTTTACCGCCCGCAGTTGACGAGCGTCTTGTCCATCACCCACCGCCTGACGGGCATTGCACTGAGCGCGGGCACGGTGCTCATCCTCTACTGGCTGGTTAGTGCCGCCGGCGGCGCTGAGCGCTACGCTGCCGCCGAGACCTTCTTCGCCTGCTGGCTGGTGAAGCTTGCGCTGGCGGCCTGGACCTGGGCGTTCTTCTACCACCTCTGCAACGGCATTCGGCATCTCGCGTGGGATGCGGGGTACGGATTCGATCTCAAGCAGGTCTATCGCAGCGGCTATACGGTAATCATTGCTTCGCTGGTAATGACGGGTCTCATCTGGGCCTGCGTGCTGAGCAAGCTTGGAGGTGTGGCATGAGCCTGCGCAGCGAACTCGGCCGCGTCAAAGGCCTCGGATCGGCAAAGGAAGGGGTTGGCCACTGGAAGCTCCAGCGCCTCACGGCCATTGCACTCATCGTGCTTTCGCTATGGTTCGTCACCGCGCTGATGTCGGTGGTCGGCGCCCCGCACGCAGAGGTGGTTGCCTGGGTGGGCGCAACACACGTGACCGTGCTGCTGCTTGCGCTTTCCCTGGCGTTATTCTGGCACCTGCAACTCGGGCTGCAGGTGGTCATCGAAGACTATGTACACACCCCGTGGTTGCAGATTGCCCTGCAACTGGCCGTGCGCACTTTCGCCGCACTGGGTGCGCTGCTTGCAATCGTTTCAATCCTCAAAATTTCCCTGGGCGTGAACTGAGCCATGGCTGCATATAACCTGATCGAACATAAATACGATGTCGTGGTGGTTGGTGCCGGTGGTGCCGGCCTGCGCGCCACATTCGGAATGGCAGCGGAGGGTCTAACCACCGCCTGCATCACCAAGGTATTCCCCACCCGCAGTCACACCGTGGCGGCCCAGGGCGGCATGAGTGCCGCGCTTGGCAACATGGGCGCTGATGATTGGCGCTGGCACATGTACGACACCATCAAAGGCTCGGACTGGCTGGGCGACCAGGATGCCATCGAGTACATGTGTCGCGAAGCCATTCCCGCGGTGATCGAACTTGAACACTACGGCGTGCCGTTCTCACGCACGGAAGATGGCCGCATCTACCAGCGCCCGTTCGGTGGCATGACCACCAACTACGGTGAAGGCATTGCCCAGCGCACCTGCGCGGCGGCAGATCGCACCGGCCATGCCATCCTGCACACGCTCTACCAGCAGTCGCTGAAGCACAACGCAGAATTCATGATCGAGTATTTCGCGCTCGATCTGGTGATGGACGATGACGGCGTATGCCGGGGCGTGCTGGCGTGGAACCTCGAGGATGGTTCGCTGCACCTGTTCCGCGCGCATTCGGTGCTGCTCGCCACGGGCGGTTACGGCCGCGCCTACTTCTCCTGCACCTCCGCCCACACCTGCACCGGCGACGGCAACGGCATGGTGCTGCGCGCGGGCCTCCCGCTGCAGGATATGGAGTTCACCCAATTCCACCCGACCGGCATTTATGGCGCGGGCTGTCTCATCACCGAAGGGGTGCGTGGAGAAGGCGGTTACCTCACCAACGCCAAAGGGGAGCGCTTCATGGAGCGTTACGCGCCCAACGCCAAGGACCTGGCCTCGCGCGACGTGGTGTCGCGGTCCATGACCATCGAAATACGTGAGGGCCGTGGCGTCGGTTCTGAATCCGATCACATCCACCTGCACCTCGAGCATCTGGGCCCCGAGGTCATCGAGGAGCGCCTGCCGGGTATTGCCGAGTCGGCGCGCATTTTCGCTGGCGTCGATGTCACCCGCGAGCCGATTCCAGTGCTACCCACCGTGCACTACAACATGGGCGGCATCCCCACGAACTACCACGGCGAAGTGGTCACACTCCGCAATGGCGATCCGGACAGCGTAGTGCCCGGCCTGATGTCCATCGGCGAGGCTGCCTGCGTGTCCGTGCACGGGGCGAACCGACTTGGCTCCAATTCGTTGCTCGACCTCGTGGTCTTCGGTCGGGCTGCTGCCAAACGCTGTGCCGCCACCCTTAAACCCGGCATGGCCCACCCCGCGCTGGCCTCGCGTGCCACCGACAAACTGCTCGACCGCTTCGATCGCCTGCGTCACGCAAATGGCAGCGAGCCGACCTCGCGCCTGCGCCTCTCGATGCAGAAAACCATGCAGGAATGTGCGGCCGTGTTCCGCACCGGAGACGTCATGGAGGAAGGCATCAAGCGCCTGCGCGAAGTGCAGGATGCGTTCGCCCACGTGAAAGTTTCAGACCGCTCGCTCGTGTGGAACACAGACCTCGTAGAAACGCTGGAGCTCGAAAACCTGCTCGGCAATGCCGCCACCAGTATCGCAGCTGCAGCCAACCGCAAGGAAAGCCGGGGCGCGCATGCACGCGAAGACTACCCCGACCGCGACGATGAAAACTGGATGAAGCACACCCTTACCTGGCTTGACGAGCAGGGTAAGGTGAATTTCGACTACCGGCCGGTGCACATGTACACCCTCACGAATGAGTGTGAGGTCGTACCCCCCAAGAAGCGCACCTACTGAGAAAGCCAACAGGAGACTCCCATGGCAGAGTTCAGCCTTCCCAGAAATTCTCGGGTGAAGCCCGGCAAGACAGTCGCCGCTGCGAAGGGCGCCAAGCGCGCACGCACGATCAAGGTCTATCGCTACGATCCGGACACGGATGAAAATCCGCGTATCGACAGCTACGAAATCGACCTCGACAAATGCGGACCGATGGTCCTCGACGCCATCCTCTACATCAAGAACGAACTGGATCCCACATTGGCCTTCCGACGGTCGTGCCGCGAGGGTATCTGCGGTTCCTGCGCCATGAACATCGACGGCACCAATACGCTGGCGTGTACCAAGGCGACCGATTCGATCAAGGGCGACGTCAAGATTTATCCGCTCCCGCACATGCCGGTGCAGAAGGATCTGGTGCCCGATCTGAAGCACTTCTATGCCCAGTACGCCTCGGTCAAACCCTGGTTACAGGCCGAATCGCCGCCGCCTCCGGATCGGGAACGCCTGCAGTCCAAGGAAGAACGAGAAAAACTCGACGGCCTCTACGAGTGCATCCTGTGTGCCTGCTGCTCCACCAGCTGCCCCAGCTACTGGTGGAACGGCGATCGTTACCTTGGTCCAGCGGCCCTGCTTCAGGCTTACCGCTGGCTCATCGACAGTCGCGATGAGGCCACGGGCGAGCGCCTGAACGATCTGGAAGATCCGTTCCGCCTGTACCGCTGCCACACCATCATGAACTGTGCGCGGACCTGTCCCAAGGGCTTGAACCCGGCGGAAGCAATTTCCGAAATCAAGAAGATGATGGTGACGCGCACCCTCTGAGGGGGCGCGTTGCCGTTACGAATGTTCCCGGTCGAAGCTGCAGAAATGAACCGCCTGCGCTGGCGTTGCCGGCGCGGGATGCGCGAGCTCGACATGATCTTCGACCGCTTTTTGAGCGAGGACTATCCAGCGCTCGATCCCACGCGGCGTCAAGCATTCGTTCGCCTGCTCGAGGTCAACGACCCCGAGCTCTACGATTGGGTGTTGGGGCGGACCGTCCCCACCGCAGACGATTTTTTCGAGCTGGTCGAACGCCTCAAGGCCCATCGTCCCCAACGATGAGTGAGGCCACGCGCTCGTCGGTGCCGGTGTGGCAGGTCCCGCTGCAGCAGGGAGTGCTGCGTATCGGTGGGCCCGATGCCAGCAGCTTTCTCCATGGCCAGTTCGTGAGCCATGTCCTGCGCATGCAAGCGGGAGAGGTGGTCCGCTCGGCGTGGTGCACGCCGCAGGGTCGCGTATCTTTCCTGTTCTGGTTGCTACGCAGACAAGACGATTACCTCATCGTTTTGCCAGAAACCGAGCTCGCGCGAATCAGCCAGCGCCTGCGCTTGTTCGTGCTCCGGGCCAAGGTCGAAATCGAACCCCTCACCTCTTGGCGGGTGGTTGGTCTCAGAACAGCACCTGACGCCGATCTGCCCGGGACAGCGGGCCACTGGCAGGAATCATCACCCGGTGTGGTGGTGTTCAGGCCCGGAAACTGCGAACGCTGGATCTGTCTTGCGCCGCGCGCCGCGTTCGAGGCCTGGGCGGTGCCGCGTTCTCTGGCCACTGCCTCGAGCCTCGATTGGCTGGCCTGCGATGTCGAGGACGGCATCGTGGAAATTTCGGGTGCGTCGGTGAACGAGTTCCTGCCCCAGCAGCTCAATCTCGATCAGTCCGGATCGGTTGCCTTCGACAAAGGCTGCTATCCGGGTCAGGAAATCATCGCGCGCCTCAAATACCGCGGGCAGGTGAAATCCCGCCTGTTGCGCGGAACCTGCCAAATTTCGATCCCGCCGGGGACACGCCTCGCCCCAAGCCCGGAGGCGCCCACCGGCGGCACCGTGCTCACCTGCGCGCCGGCAAGTTCCAGCGGATATGTGCTGCTCGCGGTGGTAGATCTCGGCGCTTCGGGGACACCACTCGGTCCCGTGGATGCGCCCGACACCTTGATCCACTTTGCCGAACTTCCCGCTGCCACGCCCTGATCGATCCCGCGGGTACCGGCCTGCCTGGTGGCTGCCCGGTCCACATCTCCCCACGCTGTGGGCAGCGCGCGCGCGGCCACGGCCCGTCATTCCGTTAAGGACCGAGCGTCTGGAGCTCCCTGACGGTGATTTTCTGGATCTGGCGTTCACATCTGGCTCAAACCGGAAGGATGCGCCGACAGTCGTAATTCTTCATGGCCTCGAGGGCAGCGTGGATTCGGCCTACGTCCGCCGTCTGATGTGCGCCGTAGCTAGCCGCGGCTGGACCGCTTGCCTGATGCACTTCCGAGGATGCTCCGGGGTTCCCAACCGATTGCCGCGCAGTTATCACTCCGGCGACACGGGGGATATCGCCTACGTCATTGAAACATTGAGCGCGCGGCTGCCCCACAGCCGCCTGGCTGCAGTGGGCTTTTCCATGGGGGGTAATGTCCTGCTCAAATATCTGGGCGAGAAGCGCGCATCCGCGCCGCTTGAGGCCGCGGTCGCGGTATCAGTCCCGTTCGACCTGGCCGCGGCGGCAGATCGCCTTGAACAGGGGTTTTCGCGGGTCTATCAGGCCCACCTCATCAGGCACTTGCGCGTGCGCATGCAGGCCAAGTTGCAGCGCCATGCAAATCTGCCGTTCACGGCGCGCGAGCTGGCGCGTGTTCGCAGTTTCCGGGAATACGACGAATGGATAACCGCTCCCCTGCACGGCTTTCAGGATGCAGATGACTACTATGCGAAGTCGAGTTCGGCGGGTTTCATTGGCGCGGTTGAGCGACCAACCCTGGTCCTGCACGCCAGGGACGATCCCTTCCTCCCGGCGAGCGCCGTTCCGGGAAGCCGCGACTGCGGTCCCGGCATCACGCTCGAACTTCCGGCACACGGAGGTCACATCGGCTTTGTCACCGACCCTCTGCCCGGCGTGATTCGCCCGTGGCTGGAGGAACATCTCTGTGCGTGGCTCGCGCAGGAAATGGCCCGGGAAATACCCATTCCCAAGCAGAGCTTGAAAGCCGCACGCGGGTAGTCACGAGCATCTTACCGACGAGGCTACAATCCAGCCTCTTGCTACCCCCTTGGACGGAGTTTCCGTGATGTCCATCCTGCGCACCCGCCGCCTCGCGTTCCTGATCCCGGCCCTGGGCTGCGCCTTGCTGCTTGGCTTTGGCTACATCCTCCAGTTTGTTGATGGGCTCACGCCCTGCCCCCTATGCATCTTCCAGCGGCTCGCTTTTTTTGCCACCGGAAGCCTCGCACTGCTGGCCGCCATCCATGGCGCCGGGCGCGTTGGCGCCCGCGTTTACGCCAGCGTAATGGGACTTGCGGCTGTCATCGGCGCGGGAATTGCCGCACGTCAGGTCTGGCTCCAGCATCTGCCTGCAGACCGCGTTCCTGAATGTGGTCCGGGTCTGGATTTCATTCTGGAGGTCTATCCGCTCGCTGAAGCCGTGAAGACTGTTCTGCGCGGGAGTGGCGATTGTGCCAAGGTCGATTGGACCTTCCTCGGCCTGTCCATCGCAGAGTGGTCGTTGGCCTCTTTCAGTGCCCTATGCGTATTGTCTGTCCTAATCTTCCGCGCCCGTCGCCATGCGCCCTAATCCCGACCCGACATCTGGAAAATTCAATATGCGAAGCCTGCTCTTGTTCCTTGCGATACTTGCCCTGCCGCTGGTCGAGGCTGCCCAGGGTTGGCAACCCGCCTTCAGCTACATGACCTTGAACGGCATTCCAGGCCTCGCGCTCTCCATCGAGGACATTCATCCCGACCTCGTGCCGTATGGGCTCACGCACGACAGCGTCACGGCGACCGCACGCGATACCCTCACCAAGGCAGGCATTCCGCTGCTCACCCGGGAAGAGGCCAACCAGGAGCCGCAGGCTGCGCTGCTACGGGTACGCACCGTGACCAACCGCGATGCCCAAGGTTTCTATCATCTCTCGGTCAAACTCGAGGTGCGCAAGAAGATTCCACTCGGCAACCCGGCGGGGGGATTCGTTTCGCAAGTCGTCTGGAGCACGGCAGAGAACGGCGTGATCCTCGCCAATGAAGTCGAGAAGGTGGAAAGCCTGATCGCCAGTCAGCTTGCGGTGTTCATTGCGGACTATCGGGCGGAAAACCAGACTCGCGCAGACTGACACCCGCGGCGCGCATGCGCGCCAGTGCCCGCGCCGCTGAACCATCGAGATCTATGGCGCGGCAGAGATCGGTTATCACCGTCACGCTTAAACCCTCCCGCACGGCGTCCAGCGCCGAGTCAGCCACGCAGAAATCGGTAGCGAGACCCACCAGAGTGATGGCCTCGATATCGCGTGCCCGCAACCACTCGGCCAAGCCGGTCGCGGTTCTGCGGTCGTTTTCGTAGAACGCCGAGTAGCTGTCGATCGCCGGTCGAAATCCTTTGCGGATGATGTGGTCGGCGCGCTGAAGCAGCGCGGGGTGAAAATCCGCACCCACGGTTCCCTGAACGCAGTGATCCGGCCAAAGCACTTGCGCCCCGTAGGGCATTTCCAGGCATGCATAGCAAGCCTGACCGGGGTGCGCAGAGGCAAAACAACTGTGCCCGGGGGGATGCCAGTCCTGAGTCAGGACGACGGTTCCGAAGCAGTCCATGAGTGCGTTGATGCCGGGGATGATGGCCTCCGCATCAGGCACAGCAAGCGCCCCGCCGGTACAGAAATCATTCTGTACATCGACCACGATGAGCGCTTCAGCGTTGGCCTGGGAATGAAGCACGCGAGAGATGGCAGGCACTTGGTCGCTTCAACCCGCGCATCGCCGGCTGGCGAATGGCCTTGGCGATGCGGGGCTGCTCGACCAAGCGTACAGGGTCTCTCCGATCGGAAGATCACCTCTGGCGCGCTTCATCGACGGGTCTCCTTCGAGGCTTTCTTGTCAGCGCCCCTGCTGAACCTGCGCATCCACCGCAGCCAAAGCGCTCATGTTGACGACACGTCGAACCGATGAGGCGGGTGGCAGGATATGCGCCGGATAGCGCAGACCGTTCAGGATGGGGCCAACGGCGACCCCCTCGCCTAGCACGGTCAGCAGGTGCATGGCGATGTTG
>JBIKOF010000033.1:0-9532 GCA_044358205.1 Gammaproteobacteria bacterium
TCCTGCGCTGCCCGCATTGCGTCAGCCGGTGCAGTACCCTGCCCCCGTGCCGCTCCTGCACCGCGCCGCGCTTCGACGCCAGCCATGAAGCCTTCAAGGTAATTCTGTTGCTCTGGTGAAAATTGAGCCTCGTCCACGGCGTTTCTCCAGCGGAAACTTGGATCGACTCCGCCTCTGTATTAGGACGACTTATCTCCGAAAATACCAGCATGGCACGACGCCCCCGAAACCTGCACAGACCTCCGCGGTAGGTCGGGAAGTTGCTCCACGCATCGAGTACGTGCTTCACTGGGCGCAGGGTGCTCCTCGCATTTGGGGGAGGAGCAGGCAATAGCAACGGTCGGGCCGCCGTGCAGGAGCCCCGCGCCCATGTCTGCATCCACCCTGTTCCCTGCCCTGCTGCAGAATTTCCTCGGCCACGCCCCGCGTTGGTACAAATCCGCGGTGGTGGGGTTTCTCATCCTGAATCCCTTGTTGCTAGCCACGACTGGCACCTTCATCGCCGGATGGTGCCTGGTGGCAGAGTTCATCTTCTGTCTGGCGATGGCGCTCAAATGCCATCCCCTGCTGCCGGGGGGCTTGCTCACCCTCGAGGCGGTTGCAATTGGCCTGGCCTCGCCCGATGCGGTCTATGCGGAAACCCTGAACAACTTCCCGGTAATCCTCCTGCTCATGTTCATGGTGGCCGGCATCCACTTCATGAAGGATCTGCTGCTATTCGTGTTCACACGCGGCTTGCTGCGCGTGCGTTCGAAGCAGGGCATTGCCTTTGCGTTCTGCTGTCTGGGGGCGCTGCTGTCGGCGTTCCTCGACGCCCTGACGGTGGTTGCAGTGGTCATCTCGGTGGGCCACGGTTTCTATCTGGTGTATCACCGTGCAGCCTCGGGTCTGCACGGGCACAAGGAAGCCCACGATGTCTCCAGCGACGACGGCCTGGAGGCTGAACATCGCGAAGCCTTGGCGCAGTTTCGGACGTTCCTGCGCGATCTCATGATGCATGCTGCAGTGGGCACGGCGCTTGGCGGGGTTTGCACCCTGGTAGGCGAGCCACAGAACCTGCTCATCGGCAAGGTGATGGGTTGGAATTTCGGGGAATTTTTCCGCCAGATGGCGCCGGTTTCGTTGCCGGTCCTTGGCGCAGGATTGCTGACATGCCTCGTCGTCGAGCGCTTCCGACTGTTCGGCTTCGGTACCGGTTTACCCGCAAGGGTCCGCAGGGTCCTGGAGTCTCATGAAGCGGAACGGGATTCAAATCGCACGTTCCAGGAATGGGCGCGCATTCTGGTGCAGGCCTGTGCGGCTATTCTGCTGGTGGTGGCGCTAGGCCTGCATCTCGCAGAGGTTGGCCTTATCGGTCTCAGCATCATCGTGCTGCAGACCGCCTTCAATGGCATTACCGAAGAACACCAAATTGGCGATGCCTTCACCGAGGCCCTGCCGTTTACAGCGCTTTTGGTGGTGTTTTTCGGGATCGTTGCGGTGATTCACGAACAGCATCTGTTCGACCCCATCATCGACTGGGGCCTTGCCCTTGAAGGCCATCACCAGCTCATTGCGTTCTATGTCGCCAATGGGCTCCTGTCCATGATCAGCGATAACGTCTTTGTCGCGACGGTCTACATCACCGAGGTTTCACAGGCGTTCGCAGCGGGCACCCTCACACGCGCGCAATTCGAGCTGCTGGCGGTGGCCATCAATACCGGCACCAATATTCCGAGCGTCGCCACCCCCAATGGGCAAGCCGCATTCCTGTTTTTACTGACGAGCTCTCTCGCCCCGCTCATCCGCCTGTCATACGGGCGAATGGTATGGATGGCGCTGCCCTACACGGTGGTCATGAGCAGCGTTGGACTGTACGCGGTGAGCCGCCTGTAGAGGCGTCGCTGTATTCCTCAGCGGGGAACGTCGCCCTTCAGGGTTACCCGGTGGAGCAGGCGACGGAAGCCGTGATAGTCGTTCACGGGATTGTGCAGCATGCAGCGGTTGTCCCAGAGCGCGAGGGAGCTCTCCTCCCACGAAAAGCGCAGGGTGAACTCGGGCCGAATCTGATGCTGGAACAACCAGTCGAGCAGCGGTTTGCTCTCGTCTTCGGTCATGCCCGCGAAGCGCGCCGTGTGGCCGAAATTCACATACAGGCTCTTGCGCCCGGTCTCCGGATGCGTGCGCACCACCGGGTGCTCGGCAACCAACTCCTCTTTGGCCTTGCCGACGCTGGAACCTGAATCCTTGATGCGGTCCTCACGCGTTTTCGTGACATCGGCCTTGCCCGACGTATTCACGCCGCGCAAACGCGAGAGCATTTCCTGCATCGCTGGGGACAAGGCTTCGTAGGCGGCACACCCGCTGGCAAACAGCGTATCGCCCCCATAGGGCGGGATCTCGCGCGCGATGAGCATGGTGCCCATAGGCGGTGCCTGCAGGTAGGCGGTGTCGGTATGCCAGATCCCCCCGAAATTGCTGCGCTCATGGGGCAGTTTGAGCACCGGGATGATGAGCGGATGCCCTTCAATCCCTTTCACGAACGGATATTCCACGACCTCACCAAACCGGCCCGCAAACGCTTCGAACTGGGCCGGGGAGAGCGGCTGCTTACGAAAGAAAATAACGCCGTAACGCAGCCACGCCGCGCGTAACTCGGCAATGGCGGCATCGGGCACGGGACCAAGCAGGTCGATGCCACTGATCATCGCACCGCCCGCGCCAGCGACCTGGCGTGCTTCAAAGTACTGATAGTCGCTCATGATTCGCTCTCTGTGATTGCGCGTCCGTCAGGACGCTTCGAGACCCGTGTCCTCGGGGACACCGAGCATCAGGTTCAGGTTCTGCACAGCGGCACCCGAGGCGCCCTTGCCAAGATTGTCGAGCACTGCACAGAGCACGGCCTGACCGTGACCTTCATGGCCGAAGCAGTACAGGTGCAAATCATTGCTGCCGTTCAATGTCTCGGGTGCCAGCCTTTCCATGGCCGCGGCAACGGCAAGGTCATGCACTGTCACGAATCGCTGGCCGATATAGGCGCCCGCCAACGCCGCATGAATATCCTTCACCGAAGGACGGCCAGGGATCGCCCACAGCTGCAGTGGCAGCTGCACGATCATGCCCTGGGCGAAACGTCCCACCGAAGGTACGAACAGGGGGCGGCTGGCGAGGCGTCCGTAGTGCTGAATTTCCGGAACATGCTTGTGCTCCAGCGAAAGGCCATACACCCAGAATGGCAGGTCGAGGGGATCCGCGGCGGCCGGATTTTCGTAGCGCTCGATAAGCGCGCGTCCGCCCCCGCTATAACCCGACACTGCATTGAGGGTGACCGGAAAATCGGCGGGCAGCAGCCCGGCGTCGACCAGCGGTCTCAGCAGAGCGATCGCACCCGTGGGATAGCATCCAGGATTGGCGACGCGGGTGGCGGCGGCAATCCGCGCGGCATGTGCAGGCTCGAGTTCGGGTAGTCCGTATACCCAGCCCTCGCTGACCCGATGCGCAGTGCTGGCATCGATTACCCGGACCGCAGGATTGGTGATGAGGGCGACGGCCTCGCGTGCGGCGTCGTCCGGCAAACACAGAATCACCACATCCGACTCGTTGAGCAGAGCTGTGCGCGCGGTGACATCTTTGCGCCGGGAGGGATCGATACTCACCAATTCGAGATCGGGACGTCCCGCGAGACGTTCCTTGATCTGTAGGCCTGTGGTGCCCGCTTCGCCGTCGATGAAAATGCGATACGTCATGTGTGCCTGAAAACCATGGATGCGCGGAGCAAAATTGCAGCCAAGAGCCTAGCGACCTGCGGCGGTCCGGGGAAGCGCCCGCTCTACCAGCCGCCGCCCAGCGCCCGGATAAGACCTACGGTGGTGCTCGCGCGCGCGCCCTTGAGCTGGGCTTCCAGGCGGCGTACTGCCACCAGGGTGCGTCGGGCGTCGAGCACTTCGAGATAACCGGTCGCGCCGGATTCATACCGCACGCGCGCAATCTCGTAGGCATGCTCGGCAGCCTTGATACCACGCGCAATCGCCTCGCGCTGAGCCGCCAACGTGCGCAACCCGGACAGACCATTTTCGACCTCGGCAAAGGCATCCAGCACGGTCTGACGATAGCGCGCAGCCTCGGCATCGAAACCCGCCTCGGCGCTGGCCAGATTGGCCTTGTTGCGCCCTCCGTCGAAGATAGGGAGGCTCAGCAGCGGGCCAGCAATGGGTCCAAGCGCCCAGGTCCGGCTGCTCCATTTGAAGAGCTCGCCCACGCCACCCGACTCCACACCAAAGTTGGCGGTGAGATTGAGCACCGGATAAAACGCCGCGCGCGCCACCCCAATGCGCGCATTGGCAGCCTGCATACGTCGTTCAGCGGCAGCCACATCCGGGCGGCGTTCCAGCAGGACAGAGGGTAAGCTAACCGGAATCTCCGGCAGTTCCACCGCCAGCGGGGCCGGCGCAAGCGTAAAGGCGGCGGGCGCTTCGCCGCACAGCACGGCCAGTGCGTGTTCATATTCGGCGCGCGCGCGGCGCAGCGCATGCAGTTCCGAGCGCGCAATTTCGAGATCGGCCACCTGACGCTCGACATCGAAATCGCCCACCTCGCCGGCAGCCCTGCGCACCTCAAGCAAGGCCACGGCTTCCTCGCGCAGTTTTACACTGGCCTCCACCACGATGAGGTCGGCATCGGTAGATCGAATCAGGAAGTAGGTCTGGGCAACATCACCCTGCAGACTCAGTTGAAGGCTGGCAAACAGCGCCTGCTCGGCCGCGTAGTCCGCGCGCGCGGCCTGCACCGCGTCACGCACCCGTCCGAACAGGTCGACCTCGTAGCTTGCCCCGAGCTTGGTATTGAGTTGGGTGTAGTCCTTGAGCATGTCGATGCCATCGACACCGCCAAAGGAGTTGAGCACCACGGTACTCGGCTGAATGCGCGACGCGCCAACGCCCAAATCGAGGCTCGGCAACCTGGCGGCACTGGCCACCTGCACCCGCGAGCGCGCCTGTTCCAGCCGCGCAAAAGCCACCGCCAGGGAGGCATTCCCTGCGCTCGCGCGGCTTACCAAATTATCCAGCACCGGATCGCGGAAAACCCGCCACCATTCGCCGCGCGCGGCATCGTCAGCCGGCATCGCGGCTTTCCAGTCGCCATCGATCTGTGCCGGCGTTTCCTTCCACGCGGCGGGCGCCTGCACATCAGGCGCAGGCATCTCAGGTGCGAGCGAGCAGGCGGCAAGTGCGCCGGCAAGTCCCAGGCAGGAAAGGGTTTGCCACCTCATCCTGCGTTCTCCGGCTGGACCACCGTCACCTTGCGTTCCGGTGGCGGGACGCGATGGAGCAGGACATAGAACACGGGCGTAAGGAACAGGCCAAACAGCGTGACCCCCAGCATCCCGGAGAGCACCGCGATACCCATGGTGTTGCGCATCTCCGCGCCCGCGCCATCGGAGGTCACCAGCGGCAACGTCCCCATGATGAAGGCGATGGAAGTCATGAGGATGGGCCGAAGACGCATGCGACACGCCTGCAAAGCGGCCACCACCGGCCCTGCCAATGGTTCTCGCAGCTCGAACTCACGAGCGAACTCCACCAGCAGAATCGCGTTCTTGCACGCGAGCCCCATCAACACGAACAGAGCAACCTGCGTGAAGATGTTGCGATCGCCGCCTGTCAGCCAGACACCGGTCACGGCGAAGAGCAGGCACAACGGGACAATGAGAATGATGGCAAGCGGCAGCTTGAGACTTTCGTACTGGGCTGCCAGCACCAGGAATACGAGTAATGCGCACAGCGGAAACACCAACACTGCGGTATTGCCGGCGAGAATTTCCTGGTAGACCAAATCGGTCCACTCGAACGTGATCCCGCGCGGCATCGCGTCGCGCACCAGCTTTTCGAGTGTCGCTTGCGCCTGTCCGGAACTGAAGCCAGGCGCCGTGGCGCCGTTGATATCAGCCGAAGGAAACGCGTTGTAGCGCATGGCGCGGTCCGCGCCGAAGCTCTGCTGCACATCCACCAATGCGCCCAACGGCACCAGTTCGCCGGCCCGATTACGTGTCTTGAGTACCGCGATGTCTTCTGCCGTCGCGCGATGCGGGGCATCTGCCTGCACCACCACCCGGTAGGTCTTACCGAACCGATTGAAGTCATTGACGTAATAAGAGCCGAGATTGACCTGCAGGGTGGCGAACAAGTCGTTCAGACTGACACCCATCTGCTTGGCCTTCGCGCGATCAACGTCCGCATACAGTTGGGGCACGTTGATCTGATAACTCGAAAACACGCCAGCCAGCTCGGGCTTTTGCCAGGCCTGCATGAGCACGGTCTGCAAAGCTTCGTACAGCGCACTGCTGCCAAGCCCTGCCCGATCTTCCAGCTGTAGCTTGAAGCCTCCGATGGAGCCAAGACCGTCCACTGCAGGCGAGGGGAAAACCGCTACGAACGCATCCTGAATCACGGCCAGACGCTGGTTGAGCGCCATGGCCAGCGCCGCCCCCCGCATGGCCGGATCGCGCCGCTTCTCGAACTCCTCGAGACCGAAGAAGAAAACACCGGCATTGGGCGAGTTGGTAAAACCGTTGATAGACATCCCAGCGAAGGCGACTACGTCGGTTACGCCCGGGGTGGCCAGTGCAACTTCCGTAACCTTGCGAACCGTTTCATCGGTGCGATCCAGCGACGCGCCATCGGGAAGCTGGATGAAGCCCACCAGATACTGCTTGTCGATGTTCGGGATGAAGCCCGTCGGCACCTTGTGGAACAGCATCCAGGTCAGGGCCAGCAGTCCGGCGTAGACAACCAGCACTGCGAGCTTGCCCCGAAGAACGGTGCGCACAGCGTTCACATAGCGACGGGCAAGCCCCCGGAACATGGCGTCGAAGCCGCGGAAGAACCAGCCGAACACGGAATCCATGAAGCGCGTGAACGCGTCCTTGGGCGCGTGATGGGGTCGCAGCAGCACTGCCGCCAGCGCGGGTGACAGGGTGAGGGAGCTGAAGGCCGAAATGACCGCGGAAATGGCGATCGTCAATGCGAACTGCCGGTAAAACTGGCCTGTGAGCCCGCTGATGAACGCGATGGGCACGAACACCGCGCACAACGTCAACATGATGGCGATGATGGGCCCGGAAACCTCCTCCATCGCGCGTCGCGTCGCTGCAACGGGATTCAGTCCTAGCTCGATATTGCGCTCGACGTTTTCCACTACCACGATGGCATCGTCGACCACGATGCCGATGGAAAGCACGAGGCCGAACAAGGTGAGGGTGTTGATGGAAAATCCGGCCAGCAGCATCACGGCAAAGGTGCCGATAATCGAAACCGGCACAGCGATGAGCGGAATGATGGAAGCGCGCCAGGTTTTGAGGAAAACGATGACTACCACGACCACCAGCGCCACGGCTTCCAGCAGGGTGGTGACGACCGCCTCGATGGATTTCTTGACGAATCTCGGCGGATCGTAGACCACCCGGTAGTCGAGACCCTGCGGAAAATCCTGCTTCGCGCGCTCCAACAAGGCGCGCACGTCGCCAGACAGGGCCACCGCGTTAGCCCCGGGCGCCTCGAACAGGCCAAGCGCGATAGCCCGGTTGCTGTTGAGATAGCTGCGCAGACTGTAATCCCCGGCGCCGAGTTCGATACGCGCCACATCCCGCAGGCGCAGGATGCCGCCGTCCGGGGCGGTGGCCACGATGATCTCGCCGAACTCTTCCTCGGTGACCAGCCGTCCCTGCGCATTGACGGACAGCTGGAACTCTATGTCCTGCTCCGCAGGTGGGGCGCCGATGACACCCGCAGCCACCTGTTGGTTCTGCTCCTGAATGGCAGCCACGACATCACTGGCCGTGAGGTTGCGGGCCGCGAGCTTTTGCGGATCCAGCCATACGCGCATCGCATAGTCACCGCCACCAAATACCACCACGTCGCCCATGCCCTGCAGACGACGCAGGTCGTCGCGGAGATTAAGTACCGCGTAGTTACGGAGATAAAGCTCGTCGTAGCGGTTATCGGTGGAGATGAGATGCACCACCATCGTGAGATTCGGCGATTGTTTCTTGGTGATGACGCCATAGGCGCGCACCTCCATCGGCAGCCTTGGCAGCGCGCGTTGCACGCGGTTCTGGACCTGCGATTCAGCCAGGTCCGGGTCGGTGCCAATCTTGAAGGTCACCGTCAGCTGCAGCACGCCATCGGTGGTTGCCATCGACGACATGTAGAGCATGTTTTCGACGCCGTTAATCTGCTCCTCCAGCGGAGCCGCCACGGTTTCGGCAATGACCTGAGGGCTCGCACCCGGATAGGTGGCAGTGACGACTACCGACGGCGGAACGACTTCGGGATATTCCGAGACCGGCAGCAGATAAATAGCGATGAGTCCCGCGATGAATATCGCGGCGGACAGCACGCCGGCAAAGATTGGGCGTTCGATGAAAGTCCGGGAGATGTTCATCGGGCCGGTTCCGCTGCCGGTTGCACAGCCTCCGCTTCCATCGGGACGATCTCGGGGGTGACCGGCGAACCTGGCCTGACCCGCTGGAGGCCATTGACGATGACAGCCTCGCCTTCTTTCAGGCCGGACTTGATGACGCGCAGCGCACCCACCTGTCGACCCACCTGTACCTCGCGGTAGTTGGCGACGTTGTCGCCGCCCACCACCAGCACGTAACGCTTGCTCTGGTCGGTGCCCAGCGCCCGTTCAGCCACCAGCACGCAGCGCTCGGCCGCCGTGGCGGCCTGCAGGCGCACGCGGGCGAAGAGTCCCGGGGTGAAGGTGCGCTCGGCATTGGGCAGCACTGCGCGCATCCGCACCGTGCCAGTAGACAGGGCAACCTGGTTGTCGACGAATTCGAGCGTCGCGACATGGGGAAACCCTTGATCATTGGCAAGCCCGATACCCACCTGCAGTGGTTTGCCGCGCGCAGCTGCGATGTAGCGGAGGTAGGCCTGCTCGTCGGCCTCAAAGGACACCCTTATCGGATCCACCGACACCATGGTGGTGAGCACGGGTGAATCCGGCGCCTCGCCCTGAACGAGGTTCCCGGCTGTTACTTCATCCTTGCCCACCCGTCCGGCTATCGGTGCCGTGATGCGGGTGTATTCCAGATCGAGGCGCGCACGCTCGATGGCCGCCAGACTGGCCTGACGCTGGGCTTCGAGACTTTGCAGGCGAGAGGACGCCGCGTCGAATTCACGCTGGCTCGTCGCCCGCGAATCGAGCATGCGAGCTTGGCGGGCTTTTTCGATACGTGCCAGCCGGAGATCAGCTTCAAGAGTCGCCAGCGCTGCACGCGCCTCCGACAACCGGGCCTGAAAGGGTCGGGGATCGATGATGAAGAGCAAGTCACCCTTGGCTACCTCGCTGCCCGGCCGGAAATGCACCGACTGCAAATAGCCGTTCACGCGGGAGCGCACAGCCACTGCCGCCACTGCCTCGAAGCGCCCGGGAAACTCGTCGGCCAACACCACGTCCCGGGCAAGTGCCGCGGCGACGCTAACGGGAGGAGGCGCGCCTGCCGCGCCCGCATCGGACGGCGGCGTGCGATCGCAAGCAGTGAGGGTGAAAC
>JBIKOF010000420.1:0-2735 GCA_044358205.1 Gammaproteobacteria bacterium
CACTCCGCCTCGCCGTCTGCCCAAGCCGAGACGCGCCCTGAGATGCGTCAGGAAAACTTCCTGCTTCGCTCAGCGCCACTCGCCGGAGCGCTTGGCGGAAGACCTGAGAATCCGCCTCTGGCCTCGGTCAGCGGCAGGCAGGCAAAGTTGCCTGCCCAGTCCGGGCCTTTCTCGTTATCATGCGGCGAGACTTGGAAAATCCGCGCCTGACGGCGACCCGGTAGCAGGAGATCCCATGGCACTCTGGAAATCCGATCGCGCGCTTGGCATCGCCCTGTCCGTACTTTTTTTGCTCGCCTGGCTGGGCGGAGCAGGTCTGCTGCAAGGGCTGGAGCGTGACGCTTACGATCTTGGCGTGAGCTTCTCGGCCCGTGACCCCGGGGACGAAATCGTCGTCATCGCCATCGATGATGAGAGTATCCGCAACATTGGCCGCTGGCCCTGGCCCCGCAGTCTTCACGCGACGCTAGTCGACAAACTGGGATCGGCGGGCGCCAAGGTCATTGGCTCCACCATTTTCTACACGGAAGCCGTTACCGATCCTGGTTTGCTATGGATCCGGCGGCTGAAGACCGAACTCGCGCCACTGGCTGAGAACAAGGCCGAAATGGCAACGCTCGCGGCAACCCTCAGTCAAGCCGAAACCGAGCTCGACACCGACAGGGTACTTGGCGACAGCATCGCCCGCGGTCCCCAACTTTTCCTGCCCATGTATCTGGAAAGTGGCGAGCCGCTGGGCAAGCCCGACGGCCCGCTTCCCGACTACGTGACACGCAGCGCAATTCCTGCGGGGAACATCCTCGCCGGCGCGCCCGGTGAAGAACCCCCGCTGCCCCGCCCGACCGTGAATTTGTCTCCTCCCATTGCGGCGCTGGGCGCACCGGCAAAAGGACTTGGCCATCTGGTGACCTGGCCGGACGTGGACGGCGACATCCGTTTCGAGCCGCTGGTCATCCGTTATTACGACACCTATTTCCCCTCGCTCTCGTTGGCCATCGCCGCCGCCAGCCGCAACCTCGGTGTTGCCGATATCAAGGTCTCGCTGGGTGAGCGGGTGGATTTACAGAACCTCAGCATCAAGACCGACGCTGAGCTTTCGATGGGCACCTTCTTTTATGGTCCGCGCGCCGGCAACAGGGCGCCCTTCGATGTGTTCTCAGCACTCGATCTGCTGCAGGACAAGATTCCGGCCGAACGCCTCAGGGATCGCATCGTCCTTATCGGTGCAACCGCCTTCGGAGTGGGCTCGACCCTGCATACCCCCACGGGCGATGTCGGCGGTCCCGTGATGGTTCTGGCCCATAACGTAGCGAGCATTCTCAATCAGAATTTCTTCATCCAGCCCGGTTGGTCCGTATGGGCACAGCTCGCCGCCTTTCTGCTAGTGACGGTCTATCTGGTACTGGGACTGCCAAAGTTGTCGCCCGCCGTGGCCGCGGTGGTGAGCGCACTCCTGCTGACGTTGCTGTTCGTGGGCGAACTTATGCTGATGCGCACCCAGGGCTGGTGGCTGCAGTTCATGACTGCGGCAAGCCTCCTCACCATCGGCCACATTCTGCTCACGACCAAACGTTACGTTGTCGCTGAAGTCGATCGCCGCCGGCTAGACGTCGATTCCGCGGCGAGCAACCGACAACTTGCACTGCAGTTCCAGCAGAAGGGCGAGCTCGACATTGCGTTCGACTACTTTCGCAAATGCCCAGTCGATGAATCCCTGCTCGAAGCCATCTACGCGCTGGCCACCGATTTCGAATCCAGGCGAAAATTTGTCAAGGCCACCGCGGTTTATCAGTTCATCGCGGAGAAAAACCCGGACTTCCGTGATATCAAGGCCAAGGTCAATCGGTCGCGCCAGCTCGAGGAAACAGTATTGATTGGGGGAAGCGGCACCCGGGGTGGGGCATCGCTGTTACTCGACGGAAGCGTGACCAAACCCATGCTCGGGCGCTATGCCGTGGAAAAGGAACTCGGCAAAGGTGCCATGGGCGTGGTGTACCTCGGTAAGGATCCCAAGATAAACCGGGTCGTCGCCATCAAGACCATGGCACTTTCCGAGGAATTCGAAGCTGACGAGCTGGACGAGGTCAAAGCGCGTTTCTTCCGCGAAGCAGAAACCGCTGGCCGACTCCAACACCCCAATATCGTGACCATCTATGACGCCGGCGAGGAGCACGATCTGGCCTACATCGCGATGGAGTTTCTCGAAGGCCACGATCTCGTGCGCTACACCAAACCAGACGCCTTGCTGCCGGTACCCATTACGCTAGGCATCATCTTCAAGGCCGCGCAGGCGCTTGATTACGCCCATAAGGCGAATGTGGTGCACAGGGATATCAAACCCGCGAACATCATGTATGAGCCCAGCCGGAAAGCGGTCAAGCTCACAGACTTCGGAATCGCGCGCATTACGGACTCCAGCCGAACGAAAACGGGCATGGTGCTTGGAACGCCCTCATACATGTCGCCCGAACAGCTCGCCGGCAAGAAAGTGGATGGGCGCTCGGACCTCTTCTCTCTGGGCGTGATGCTCTACCAGATGGTCACGGGCAAGCTTCCATTTGTCGGTGATTCAATGGCGACCCTGATGTATCGGATAGCCAATGACCCGCACGCGCCACTGGCGGAGGTGAGGCCCGATCTCGTCGCACAAAGACCAGGGCTCGCTGAGATCATCGACCGAGCGCTGCATAAAAATCCTGATCTGCGATACCAGACCGGCGCGGAGATGGCCCGCG
>JBIKOF010000421.1:0-2726 GCA_044358205.1 Gammaproteobacteria bacterium
CAAGGCGTGTCCCTCTGCGGGCGTGAAGCGCTCCGCATCAACGCCATTTGGGATGTAGCTCGCGGCGCCGGCGTACCCGGCCAAACGGGCCGCCGCGACCAGTTCTTCACTGGGTGCAATGACGTGTGCGCTGCGTTTGATCACTGCGCCGAGCCGTTCGAGCCTGCGCCCACCGGCTGCGACCGTTTTGAGAAAACCCGAGGTGTGATTCGTGAACACCACCGGAATTGTCAGGGTGGTCGCCGCGCGCAGGGGGCGTAGCCCATGCACGTGCACCAGATCAAAATGCTGCGCACGATGAAGGCGCCGCATGAAACGGGACAGCAGCCAATCCGAGACCGGCTGACCTCGCCACCCCGGGCTGTAGCGCACGATCCCATGCGACTCCACGTCACCCGCGGGCTGCTCGGGTGCAAGCACGGTGATCTCCACCCCCGCTTCCCGGAGGGCATTCGCCAGTTCCGCCACGTGGGTCGCCACGCCACCGATTCGCGGGGGAAATTCACTGGTGGCCAGCAAAACTTTCAGTCGTTTCATGCCAAGCCTATGTGTCCCAGCGTCGCCAATACATCCGATGCCTCGAGTGTCTGGAGATTTTCGCGCCGCAGGCAATGCACCCGCGGTCCCAGCGGCGCAATGAAGCCCGGATCCGATTCTGCGGAGTAAAGCGTGAGCACAGCACAACCGGTGCTTGCAATGACATGCATAGGGCCGGTGTCGTTGCCGATGGCAGCGATTGCCAGTCTGGCAAGACTGGCAATCGCCCCAAGCGAAGTCTGTCCGGTGAGGTCTATGCAGGCGGGTACATTCGAGGCGATTGCGCCACACGCGGTCGCATCGACCGCCGTGCCGAGCAGCACGGGTACGATTCCGCGGGCAACCAATGCTGCGCACAAAATCTGGTAGTGCGCGACCGGCCAGCGTTTGGCTGGACGGTGCGCCGAGCCGCCCGGGACGATCAGGGCGAAGCGTTCCGGCACTTCAAAATGCGCGATGGGCGCTGCCAGCCACGTCGGATCGGACGCGGGCGGCATGTCAATTCCGAGGGCCGCGAGTTGGGCGGCATACCACTCGGTGCGATGCGCGCCCGGCGGGCGTGGAGGTCTGGGCAGGGCGCACCCCACCACCGGACCCGCCCATTCCGGCCGGTGGCGCGCGGGCATGAGACGGAAATACCACCCGCTGCGCCGGTTGCCCTGAAGGTCATAGACCCTGCGATAGCCCCCGCGAAGAATCGCGCGGGATTGTCGCCAGTGCGCCCAGGGCCAGCGGCCGAGGGGATCTTCCAGCACGCGTTCAAAAAGACCGCTCGCTCGCGCCAATGGGGCAAGTGACGGAATCGTGAGCACGCTCAGGGTGTCTTGCTGATGGGCGCCTCGCAGCGCCTGCATCACCGGCAAGGCCATGAAGAAGTCGCCCAGGGCGCCCAGTTTGATCACCAGCACCTCTGAACGCGGGTTGCCCGTGGCGGGTGTAACGTGGGCGCCGGGGGTCGATCTGGGAATTGCAGCCAAGGGTGTCGCGAGCAATCAGGGCGGGGCGGCCATGGTACCGATTAATGGCGGGTGCGGGCCATTTCCATTATTCTCGCGCCGCTTCTTCGTCCCGGCACCCCATTCATGCAGCATCTTCAGTCCGAGCCGCTCAGCCGGCAGGCCCGCTGGACGATCATCGCCCTTGCCGTGCTGTTCACCTTCGGCGACGTCCTTGTTCAGGAGTTGCACGGCACCGCGGCTTTCTACGCAGCCTTATCGCGACAAATGCTCACCGAGGGCGATTTTCTGGCGCCCTTCCAGGGCCCTCAGGCCTATCTGCTGAAACCCCCGCTGGCTTTCTGGTTGAGCGCGCTGTCGTCCGCGCTGCTCGGCATCAACGACTTCGCGATGACCTTGCCTTCCCGGCTCGCAGGCCTCGGTTGTGTGGCGATGACGTTTCTCCTCGCGCGCCGCTATTACGGACCGGTGGCCGCGTGGTTCGCAGCCCTCATCCTGCCCACCAATGGGATCTACATTCAGTTCACCACGAACTTCCGTATGGACTCCCTGATGACCCTCGGAGGCCTGCTGATCCTGTGGGGCTATCTCACGCTGCGAGAGACGCGCGGCGTCGCTGCGGTGACGGGCGGGCTCGCACTCTCGGTGCTCACCAAGGGACCGATGATCTTTGCCATGCTGGGGCTATTTCTACTGCACGCCATCGGTCGGGGGCGCCGCCTCGAGCTTCCGCGTGGCGCCTGGCGATGGCTGGGCTTACTGCTTTTGCCGGCAGCGTGGTTTGGTTGGCTCTGGGTTCAGCACGGCACAGCGGTATCCTCCCAGCTCAACCACGATTTTTGGCGAGGCGACACGGCGGTCGGCCTGAGTGCACTCGACTCCGCGCTGCTGGAATATCTGTTCAAACCCCTCCGTCGGCTCTGGCCTTGGGTCCCGCTGCTCGTGGCCGGCGTGATCTTTGGTGTCTACGATTTGCTTGCGCGGGGACGCAACCGTGAGCACCGACTGGACGTCGCACTGCTTCTGGGTCTTTTCCTCATCAACTATGGCATCGCGGCAGTGAAGCCAGATCCCGATGTTCGATATCTGTATCCCTCGTTGCCGCTGGTCGCGATTCTCTCTGGCGGGCTGCTCGCGGCCGGCTGCCGTTCTGGCTTACCGCGTTGGGTGCTCAGGAGTGCGCAAGCGCTGACCCTGCTCGCCTTGGTCTATGCAGGGGTACTGACCCAACGG
>JBIKOF010000422.1:0-2722 GCA_044358205.1 Gammaproteobacteria bacterium
CTTCAGCACTGAGGGTGGTGCCCCGCACCGATTCCGCATCGGCCTCGAAGTTCTGTACCCGATAGAACTGACCGGGCTCGAATCCGCGCGCTGCGTAGGGGGCTTTCATGACCACTTCGATAATGGTGGGCGTAAGCCGTTCCACGCGGACGATGGTGGCGAGCAAGGATTCATCCATCCGGCGGAACAAGGCCGCCAGCGCGGCGTCTCTGTCCTGCTGAGCAGCCGGATCGAGCCTCGCCAGCTCGTCGGCAAACAGCGCCACCACATGCGGGTAACCATCCTTTGCGCTGGCCATGGCTTTCACCACGTTACCGGCGTACAGCGGATGGTTGTCGCCATAGAAACTGATCCGGCGGCCCTGCTCGGCGTAGGAGGTGAAGGGGGCCACCGACGTGAGCTTCAGGGTGCCGGGTCCGGGTCCGGGTACCATCTCCTGACCGGATAGTTCGAAATCGCGGAAGAATTTGCCGGCAAGCGCAAACGTTCCCGGGTTTTCCTGTTCGTAAATCACGTTGGGCGAGGTTCCCGCAGCCACGAAGAGGGCTCTTAGGGGCACTTCGATGGCTGTCTTGTCACCGCTTTGCGTGCTCTCGAAGCGCACGGCGCGCAAGGCACCAAATTCATCGGTCAGCGCTTCCTGCGGATTCATGCCGGGGGCGAGGGCGATCGATTCGGCCAGAGCTTCCTTGATTTCCTCGTGATTCTGGCGATATGCGGGGGAATCGCTGATGTCCTTGCGGTAGAACAGGGTAACTCCGCCCCAGGCTCGGCACAGGCTCGCGAAATCGGGGGTCTCGCCCGCCGCAGCGGCCCGCTCACGCTCTGCGCGAATAGCGCGGCCATGGCCCAGGAATTCGTCGAGGATACCCAACTCCTCCCGATCGAAGCGGGCGCGCAGGCTGTCCTCACCCGAGCTTGCGCAGAGTGCCTCATAGCGCTCGAGAATCTTGGTGACCTGTTTCGGGTAATAGGCCAGCACTTCGGTGGCCGTGTCGATGGCGGTCAGCCCGCCGCCCACCACGCCGGCTGGGAGGCGCACCTGCAGGTTTGCCAGCGCCGCATCCTTCGCCGCGCCGGTGAGCTGCAGTCCCATCAGGAAGTCGGACGCCTTGCGGATCCCGCGAATGAGGTTGTTCTTGAGGCCGATGACGGTGGGCTGGCCCGCACCCGTGGCCAGCGCAATGTGATCGAAGCCGAAGTTCCAGGCGTCATCGATGGACAGCGTGCCACCGAAGCGCACGCCCCCATACACGCGGAAGCTCTCCCGGCGCAGCAGGGTCAGGTAGATGACCTTCAGGAAATTCTTGTCCCAGCGCACGGTGATACCGTATTCCGCGACGCCGCCGAAGCCCAGGTTCGTGCGGGTATCGAGGTCGTCATACAGCACCCGAAAATCACGGATAGGAGTCGGGAGGTTACCGGGCGTCCCGGTCATCGCTTCCGGCAGGGGCTCAATCTTAAGGGCATCGATGCCGGCCACCCCGAAACCTTCATTGAGCAAGTAGTGGGAGAGCGTGTAACCCGCCGGCCCCAGACCCACCACCAGCACGTTCTTGCCGTTGTAGGGCAGGGCATGCGGGCGCTTGATGTTGAGGGGGTTCCAGCGCGTGAGGAAACTGTAGATCTCGAATCCCCAGGGCATGAACAGGACATCGGTCAGGACGTGGGTTTCGATTTGCGGAATGTTGACCGGCTCGGTCTTCTGGTAGATGCAGCCCTTCATGCAGTCGTTGCAGATTCGGTGGCCGGTGCCCGGGCACATCGGATTGTCGATGATGACGAGCGCCAGTGCCCCGAGACTGTCGCCGTTGCGGCGGACAAGGTGCATCTCCGAAATTTTTTCGCCGAGCGGGCAGCCGGTGGCGGTTACGCCCAGCGCATTGGTCTTGAAACCGCCTTCCTTCTTCTGGCGCATGCCCTTGGAGCAGGAATCGGCGTCGCGGTCATGGCAGTAGATGCAGTGGTCGATCTCGTGGTGCACGCGGCGCGCCTCGAAGCGCGGATCGGTCAGCGAGAACCCGACCCGGCGACGACGATGGGCAGCAGGCCCCATCAATGCGTGGTACTCCCCACGCTCGTCTTTCACGAATTCGACGAGGGCGTTCCAATCGGTTTTCTCCGGGTGGCGGAACAGGGCCCACTCCGCGGTGTCCGGGGCAAATTCCGGATCGAGCGCGCACAGGTGACACCAGCGCGCCACGCTCTCCACCAGCCCGGCCACGAACGCGGGCGAGTCCTGAAGGGCCAGGATCTCGCTGAACTCTTGCGCGGCGCGTGAGCGGATTGTTTCGCGCAGGGCAGCGCTATCGCCTTCGGCCGCCGCCTCGTTGGCGGTCAGCCGGGCTGCCAGGTCCAGCAGGCCGGTGCCAGCCTTGGCGGTGAGGAACTCCACGTCTGCGTAGGGATCGTTGGCGCTGCGCGCGATTTCGCGCAGATGCTGCATCTGCCGGGCGATTGCTGCGCGATCCCACGCCGCGGGATCCTGTCCCTTGAAGCGTTTGCCAAGCCCTTCAAGCAAGTCGTGCTTGAGTTTGAAGATAGTGTCGAATTCTGTTTGAACCCGGGTCTGCTGCGCTTGGCGCGTGCTGTCCACGCCAAACAGACGCGAAACGAAGCGGCCAACATGTCCGGCCGCTTCGACCAGCACTTCGGAAATGGCCTCCGGCGTCATGCCCTCGCCCTGGCTCTGTCGATAAGCCGCGAAACGCGCAAACGCGGC
>JBIKOF010000424.1:0-2721 GCA_044358205.1 Gammaproteobacteria bacterium
CCACGCCGACGGTCTTGCGCTATGCCGTTGATGGCCAGGCCTTCCTGTCCGCTGAACCCGCGATCCTCAGGCTCCTAGCGGTGGGTCTTGCGGAGCGTCTGAATTTCGTGACCACCTATCTCGCGGATTTAAAGCATCAGTACGGAGACGCGCCGGGCCTGTCGATGGTGTCTGATGTGCTCCGAAAACTGTCGCAACGGCAGGCGCCGCCTGCGCGCTCCGGCTCCGCGCGCGATCCCGATCCTGAGTATTGATTGCGGGGCGCGATCTGGCGGTCGCAGAAGCCTAGAAAACTTCGCGCGCTGGCGCCGACGCCGCAGACAAATCGAGGCTTTCCTGCCCCATCAACGATCGCCATGTGGCACGACCCGCGTCGAGGTCGAGTTCGATGTGCGCCGGTACCGGCCCAATTTGGTGGCCCGCATTGAACACCCAGGTTTTCCCGATGCGATCGGCCCAGGCGCCGTCCGGCTTGAAGGGAGGTTGGTGTACGTGGCCTGTCAGGACGAAGTCTGGCTGGTAGCGCGCGATCCAGCCCCCGATGTCGGCATCGCCGTAGTGACGGCGTCCGGTCCAGCAGGTCGGCGAGCCGAGCGGCGGCCAGTGGTAGACCCAAATCCAGCGAGCGGTGGGCGTCGCAGCCTCCGTGGCCAGACGCCCCTCCAATGCCGCGCGTCCCTCCGGGCCGTCCCACCAGGGGCAAATGGAGACACGTGTTTCCCCCAGAGTCAGGGTGTCTCCGTCGGTCGCCACACCCCCCGCGCGTGCTTCGGCGAGCCATAGGGCCGTTTGTTCTCCATGGGCATCCGGTCCGGTCAAATCGTGGTTGCCAGAGCTCACGGCCACATTTCCCGCGGCACGTAGCAGGGTCAGATACTCAAGGATAACGACGGACTGCGCATCGAGTGATACGGGCGAGCTGATATCCAGATGGTCGCCCGCCAGCACCACCAGGTCATAGCGCGGCGCAACCTCCACCAGCCAGTCGAACTGGCGAAGGGCATAGTGAAGATCCGAGACGAGGAGTATGCGCATGCGACCGGCTCCGGATTTTTCAGGCCGGTCGCGCGCGGGCGCGTAACGCGCGGGCGCCGGTAATCAGAAGGGCGGTCAGGATGAGCGCCATCCCGGTCATTTCTTCTGGTTGGGGCCGCTCGCCGAAACGCCACGCAGACGAGGCTATCGCGATGAGCGGCACAGCCAGCATCGATAAACCGGCGATGCCCGCGTCTACATGTTTCAGGATGTAGGTCCAGAGCCACCAGGCGAATGCGGTCGAGAGGAGCGAGGTTACACCGAGCACGTAGAGGAACCGGGGCGTCCAGTGCGCATCGGGCTCGGCGACCAGTTGGGCGATGATCATCAAGGGAATCGCCCCAAAACTCATCTGCCAAGCGGTCAGGGATAGCAGGTCCCTCGGCTCCCGTTGCTGCATGTATTTGACGTAAACAGAACCCGCCGCCCACAGCATGCCCGAGGCCATCCCGAGCAGTTTGCTCAGTAAGGTGGCCTGCCCCATGTCCCAGGGTCTCAGGATCACCATCAGGCCCACCGCGGCCAGCGCCACGGCCACCCACTGGGCGCCGCGCACCCGTTCCCCAAGCACCGGCCAGGCCATGAGCATCGTCCAGAACGGCATGGTGAACACCAAAATCGAAGTCGCCCCGACCCCGCCCTCCACCAGCGCCCACATACTGAGCCCGACGAAGCCCGTGGTCTGGATGAGCCCCAGCAGAATCAATTGCTTCGGCCGCCGCGGCGCGAAAGGGCGACGGGTGAAGTGCAAGACCAGCAACAGGCACGCCGAGGCGAGCATCATGCGGTAGGCGGAGAAGGTAAAAGGGCCCGCGTCGAGGAGCGCCATCTTGTTCCAAACCCAACTGTAGCCCCAGCACAGCGATAGCAGGATCAGGGACAAGACGGGCATCAGGCGGGACTTAGGCATTAGGGTGGCGAGTCTATCAGGGTGGCGGCAAGGGACGCCTGCGGTGGACATGGTCGAAGCCGTGGCGGAGGCGTTATGATGCTGCAACGCGACAGCCAGCGCGACCTCCGCGCAGGTTTTTGCCAAGACCCATCCCAAGTCGGCGTGCGCGATGAGCCAGAGCAAATCTTCCAGTTCCCCCCAGTCATTGCTCATGCTCGGCGCGCTGGGCGTGGTATTTGGCGACGTAGGCACCAGCCCGCTATACGCGTTGCGCGAATGTTTCAGCGCCGGAAACCATGCGCTCGCAATGCAACCCCAAAACGTACTCGGGATCCTTTCAGTGATCTTCTGGGTGCTGGTGCTCGTGATTTCTATCGAGTATGTCACCCTCATTCTGCGCGCCGACAACGAGGGGGAGGGTGGCATTCTCGCCCTGATGGCCCTGCTGGTGGCCCGTGCCAAAGGGCAAACGCGCTGGCGTCGTCAGTTCGTTTTTCTCGGCCTGGTCGGTGCCGCCCTGTTGTTCGCCGACGCGATGATCACGCCCGCGATCTCGGTCTTGAGCGCGGTCGAGGGGCTGAAGGCTGAAAACCCCATGCTGGCGCCGTGGGTGATTCCCATCGCGGTCGCGATTCTGGTTTCCCTGTACTCGGTGCAGAGTCAAGGCACGGGGCGCATCGGACGCATCTTCGGGCCGGTGATGCTGGCCTGGTTTGGAACCCTGGGCCTCATCGGCATCCTTTCGATCATGAAGACCCCAGCGGTGCTTGCCGCGGTAAACCCTTTGTACGCCG
>JBIKOF010000423.1:0-2721 GCA_044358205.1 Gammaproteobacteria bacterium
CTTGAGGACGCTCATCACCAGGGTGAGGATTGCGCTCATCCCGGAAGCCGTGGCGATGCAGGCTTCTCCGCCTTCAAGGGCCGCGAGCCGTTCTTCGAAAGTCTTCACCGTCGGGTTGGTGAAGCGCGAATAGATATTGCCGTCGATTTCGCCCGCAAACACTGCCGCGGCCTGGGCGGCCGTGTCGAAGCAAAAGCTCGAAGTGAGATGCACAGGTTCGCTGTTTTCGCGCTCGGGGGAGCGATGCGAGCCGGCCCGGGCGCCCAGGGTATCGAGCGCACAGCCCATCAGGAATTCGTCAGACATCGGAGATCACCCAGCGAAACCGGCGCCCCGAATGGGGCGCGTGGAAAATTCAGCTCACGTCTGCGGCCACACCTTCGTTGGTGTGAAGGTCCTGAAGCGCATTGCTCTGCGCGGCGCGCCGGGCTTTTGCCTCGTCTGAGCGCTGAAGCTCGACATGGTTCAGATAACCCTCGTTGATATCGCCTGTCACGTAGCGTCCCGTGAAGCAGGACAGGTCGAAATCCTCGATTGCGGGATTACCGCGCCGCGCGCAATCAACCAGATCCTCGAGGTCCTGATAGATGAGGCGGTCTGCGCCCAGCAGCGCGCACACCTGATCGGTGGTGCGATTGTGCGCCACCAGTTCTTCGCCTGTGGGCATATCGATGCCGTAGACATTCGGAAACGCTACAGGAGGAGCTGCCGATGCCAGATAGACTCGGCGCGCGCCGGCCTCGCGCGCCATCTCGATGATCTGCGAGGAAGTCGTGCCACGGACGATAGAATCATCGATGAGTAGCACATTCTTGCCTTCGAATTCGAGGCCGATGGCATTGAGCTTCTGGCGCACCGAGCGCCGACGCATGGCCTGCCCGGGCATGATGAACGTACGCGGGATGTAGCGGTTCTTGATGAAGCCTTCGCGGTAGTCGACGTCCAGCGCATGCGCAAGCTCGAGCGCGGCCGTGCGTGAGGTGTCCGGGATGGGGATCACGACGTCGATATCGTGGTCCTGCCATTCGCGGCGAATCTTGCGTGCGAGGGCCTCGCCCATGCGCATGCGCGCCTTATGCACCGAAATGCCGTCGATGATGGAATCCGGACGGGCGAAATACACATGCTCAAAGATACAGGGCGTCAACCTCGGGTGAGTTGCGCACTGCTGCGTGTACAACTCGCCTTCCTTGCTGATGAAAATAGCCTCGCCCGGCGCGATATCGCGGATGAGGTCGAAGCCAAGAACATCGATGGCAACACTTTCCGAGGCCACGAGGTAATCCGTACCACCATCGCTTTCGCGCTGGCCGAAGACGATGGGTCGGATACCCCAGGGGTCGCGGAAAGCCACGATACCAACGCCGGTAATCATGGCCACAGCCGAGTAGCCGCCCCGGCAGCGTGCGTGCAGTCGGGAAACGGCCCGAAAAATATCGTCAGGTCCAATCCGTCGCTTGCCGAAGCTTTGTAGTTCGTGGGCAAAGACGTTGAGCAACACCTCGGAATCGGAATCGGTGTTGATGTGTCGCAAGCCCTCCTGAAACAGTTCGCGCTTCAGCTGATCGGAATTGGTGAGATTGCCGTTGTGTCCGAGCGCGATGCCGTAAGGAGAGTTCACGTAAAAAGGCTGCGCTTCTGCCGTGCTCGAGGCGCCCGCCGTAGGGTAACGGACATGACCGATACCCATACGGCCCTTCAGGTTGATCATGTGCCGGGTGTGGAAGACATCCCGCACGAGTCCATTGGACTTGCGCAGGTAAACCCGGCCGTCTTCATAAGTTGCGATGCCAGCCGCGTCCTGGCCACGGTGCTGGAGAACGGTAAGACCGTCATAGATGGCCTGGTTGACTGCCTCCCTGGCGACAATTCCTATCAATCCACACATGGGTGTTGTGCTCGCATACGGGTCAGCCGGAGGAAGGGTCGAGTGCGCGCGGGCGCGCGCCCTGATCGTAGTCGAAATGCGTCGCTAATTCAGGGGGCAGCCATGCAATGGCGCGGCGCGCCAGCTTTTCGACATGCGGTAGCAACTGCGCCTCGCGCCACCAGGCATCCCGGGGTACAGGGGTCAGTCCTGCGAGCATCACGAGCAGCGTCACGATGGCCACCCCACGGGCAACGCCGAAAAGCATGCCAAGTAAGCGGTCCGTCGGGGTGAGACCAGTCGAGGAAACCAGGCGGTAGGCGAGCTGGTTGAGCAGTGCGAAGCCGAAGAGCACCCCCACGAGCACCGCAAGAAACGCCATTGCGAGCCGCACTGAGGGGACCGACACGATTCCTTCCAGCAGGGGCGCGAGCTGGCCCGCGTAGTGGAAGGCCCCCCAGGTCGCGCAGGCCCAGCCGGCCAGCGCGAGCACCTCACGCACAAATCCCCGAAAAAGGCTCATCAGGGCGGAAGCGCCCACGATGAACAGCAGTACCAGATCCGCCCAATGCAGACCGGCTTCACTCGTCACGCAGGATGATCCCGACATAGCCCGACTGCTTCAGACGAGCTGCGACGCGCTCCGCTTCCGCACGACTGCCTGGAGCCTTCACCCGCACGCGATAGCTGGTGTAGCCCGCCCCCTTGAGGGGCAGCACCAAGGCTGTGAAGCCCTCGACGATGAGCTTGGCCCTCAGGCTGTCGGCGTTTGCCATGCTGGAAAAACTACCGAGCTGAATGATCCAGCCGGTCTTGACTGTGGCCTCCTGCAGCACGGGCGGCGAAGGTTCTGT
>JBIKOF010000034.1:0-9461 GCA_044358205.1 Gammaproteobacteria bacterium
GTTGATGATTTTCAGGGTGGCAGTTGGCATGTCGGCACGCGGTCTAGAGGTCTCGATGAGTGAGCACGATAGGGCGGCGGTTCTGGAAATGCGCAGCGACGCGCTCCGCCATGTAGACCGAGCGGTGGCGCCCGCCGGTGCAGCCGATGGCAATGGTGAGATAAATCCGGTCTTCCTGCTCGAACCGCGGCAGCCATCGTTCGAGGAAACCTACGATTTCGTTGGCCAACTCTGCTGCCAAGGCATTGCCATCGAGAAATTCCTGAACCTTGGGATCACGCCCGGACATCTCGCGCAGTGCCGGATCCCAGTGGGGATTTGGCAAGCAGCGGGCGTCGAAGATGAAGTCGGCATCCGGGGGCACACCCTTCTTGTAGCCGAAGGAGGACACCTGCAGCGCCAAGGCTCCGGGCGCCCGAGCCGTCACCCGTTCGTGCAGCAAGGCTCTGAACTGGTGGATGTGGGTGTGCGTGGTATCGATGCGCAGGACAGAGCGCGCGATGAGCGGCTCCAGCAACATGCGCTCGCGCTCGATGGCCTGACGGAGTGGCAAGTTCCCGGCAGAGAGCGGGTGCCGACGCCGCGTGAGATTGAAGCGGTTGATGAGCGCCTGCTCGCTCGCTTCCAGAAAAATCACCTCGACGGCGAAGCCGCTGTCCTTCAGCAGGCCAAGCACTTCCGGCAGCTGTTTGAGATCGCTGTCAGGATTACGCGCATCGATGCCCACGGCAACGCGGGCATGAACTGGCAGATTGCTCTGGCTGACGAAGCGCGCGAAATCGGCGAGGAAGCTGACTGGCAGATTGTCGACACAGTAGAACCCGGCATCTTCCAGCGCGTGAAGTGCGACGGTCTTGCCGGCACCCGAAAGGCCAGAGACGATAATGAAACGCTGAACGTTCATGCGTGCTGCCTATGGCGCTCCCGGATGGCCTGCGTAGATCTTATCCGTTCGGTACGCTGTCCCTGGCGTGGTGATCGGTCAGTTTTTCCTTGTGCCGCGTTACCTGCCGATCGAGTTTATCGAACATGAGATCGATCGCGGCATACATATCCGCATGCTCGCTCGTCGCGTGCAGCGTGGATCCCGTAACGTGCACATTGGCTTCCGCCCGAAAGATCTGGCGCTCGGTTCCCAACACGAAGTGTGCATCGACTACGTGGTCGAAATGGCGCTGGATGCGCTGCATCTTGGTCTTGACGTAGTCGTTGAGCGCTGGCGAGAGCTCGAGGTGGTGGCCAGTGATGTTGATCTGCATGGTGGGCTCTCCTGTCCTACGAAATGACTGGTTCGCCCGGGGCCGGCCGGAGCCGACGTCTCAGGCGTATTTTTTGCGCTCGTTCGAGGGCGGTATCTGCATTCCCTCGCGATATTTCGCCACCGTGCGGCGCGCCACGTTGATCCCCTCCTTGACCAATATGGATGCGATCTTGCTGTCGCTCAAGGGCTTCGCAGTGCTCTCGGCCGCGATGAGTCGCTTGATAACGGCCCGGATGGCGGTTGATGACGCTTCACCGCCAAGCGCGGTCCCCACATGGCTCGAAAAAAAGTACTTGAGCTCGAAGGTGCCGCGCGGGGTGTGCATGTATTTCCGGGTGGTGACCCGGGAAATCGTCGACTCATGCATCTCCAGTACTTCGGCGATGTCGTGCAGTACCAAAGGCCGCATGGCCTCCTCTCCGTGCTCCAGAAAGGCCCGCTGGCGCTCGACGATGGCGCGCGCCACTCGCAACAAGGTCTCGCTACGGCTCTGCAGGCTCTTGATGAACCATCGCGCCTCCTGCAGGTGCGTACGCAAGGCATTGTTGTCCGGGCTACTGTCGGCGCGACGGATCATGCTCATGTAGTAGGGATTGATCCGCAGCTGGGGCACAGCGTCAGTATTGAGCTCCACACGCCAGCGCCCGTTGATCTTGCGCACGTAAACGTCTGGGACCAGGTATTCAGTGGCGGTGGTTGCAAAACTGGAACCCGGGCGGGGCGACAGGGTGCGCATCAAACGCAATCCCTCTCGAACATCCTCCACCGAAATCCGCAACCGCCGGGCGAGCTGGCTGAAATCCCGACTGGCGACCTGGTCGAGGCCGCTGTCGCAGATCCGCAGCGCGTGGTCCCGGAACGGGGTGTCCGCCGGAAGCTGGCGCAGCTGGATGAGCAGACATTCGCGCACGTCCCGGGCGCCGACTCCCGAAGGTTCCATCATCTGTATTTGCTTCAGGACGGCAGCGACTTCTTCCAGAAGCAGTGACTCATCCCGCGACGAGTCGTCCAGCATCAGGTGCAGCTCTTCGAGCGGTGTCCGCAGAAACCCGTCCTCATCGATAGCATCGATGATGGCCACGCCGATTTCGCGGTCCAGCGCACTCAGCGGCAGCAGGTTGAGCTGCCATAACAGATGCTCGCGCAGGCTCTCGCCAACGCCGACCTGATTTTCGCGATTATCGTCGTCTGCGAGGCCTTGGCCCGGGCTCCGCAGCGTATCGTCGAATACCTCGTCCCAATCCGCGTCCACCGGCATGTCCACGGGGATATCGTCGGCTGTGCTGGCAACCAGCTCCTCCGGTTCACCGGAGTCACCGATTTCCCAATCGGCATCCTCACCGCCGGCCTCGGCAGCGGGGGCCGCGGGTTCAAGTCCGGGTTCAGAGAACTCCGCGCCTTCCTCCATCTCGAGCATGATGTTGGTATCGAGCGCCTGCTGGACTTCCAGGCTGAGTTCGAGCGTGGAGAGCTGGAGCAGGCGGATCGCCTGCTGCAGCTGAGGCGTCATCGTCAGCTGCTGCCCGAGCTTGATCTGGAGGGACTGTTTCATGAGCGAAGGCGCGAACGGAACATAACTTGCATGACTCGAGTGTAGCGTAAACGAGGCCGGAGTGGCCCGGAACCTGCATCGAATTTAGCGGCACCCCGCGCGGGCGCTTTAGGGCCTCGGAAGCACCGCGAGTGCTCTCCCGCGAGCTAACAGGATGCCCTCTGCAGGCCGCTCACAGCCCCCCCTTACATTCCCCCGGAGGAGCTTGGTCCCGAACAGACGGCCCCCGTCAGTGCGCCTCTCGCAACTCCGCTGCCAGCGCTACATGGCCCTGTTCAAGCGCGATGGTTGCGGCATCCTTGCCCCGGTCATCGCGCAGGTGCGGCTGGGCTCCGGCCCCAAGAAGAAAACGCACCAGCTCGGTACGGCCATAGCCCGCTGCCCACATGAGCAGGGAGACCTGATGCGCATCCCGCTCATCGGCTTTGACACCCGTGGCCATCAGGGCTTTGAGAATCGCGATATGGCCCTCGGCTGCAGAATAGGTGGCAGCACTTTTGTCGATTTGATCGCGTCTTGCGGGATCGGCGCCGCGCGCAAGAAGAACATCGACGCAAGGGTTGCACCCTGCACTGGCGGCCGCCATCAACGGCGTCACCTCGTCCAGGTTGGCCTGATTCGGGTCGATGCCTTTGCCCAGCAGAAACTCGACCATCGTTGCATCACCCCGCTCTGCAAAGAGCAGCAGCGCGGTATTACCCCCCCGGTTGCGTGTCTGGGGAGCGGCTCCTTCCGCAAGCAGATTGCGCACGCTGGACGCATCCCCCGCTTTCGCTGCGGCCACCATGCGCGCGTTGAGCATGTAGAAATCAGCCTCATCCCGAGGCGCCGCGACCACCGTCAGCGCGAGCGTCGAGAAGAGAAATACCAAACCGATGTTCATCCAGCGCATCGTGTCATTGCTCCGCCTTGGGATTCTGAAAATGTCGGGAAGATTACAAGCGCGCATCGGGCTTTCATTCATCGTACCATGCAGTTCGGCTGGCTCCGGCTCGTAGGTCGGGGGCTGGCGATGGTGGCGTTCGGGGCAACGGCCTCACCCATTCACCCAACTACCTAAGGAAACTCCATGAAATCAAATCCGAGGCTGGCGGCACTCCCGTCCGCTCTGGTGCTGCTCGGCATGAGCGCACTCGCACAGGCTGGCGGAGAAATCGCGCAGCCCGCAGCTGCCGCGGGCGGCGGAATCGGTGACCACTTGAAGCCGGTCACGCAGGAACGATTGAACGCAGCGGAGAAACAGGACAAGGATTGGCTGCAGGTCAACGGGGGTTACGCACAGACGCGATTCTTCCCCGGCAAGACCATCAACGCCGGCAATGTCGCGAAGCTGACACCGAAATTTATTTTCCAGACCGAAGTACTCGAGTCGATGGAAACGGCGCCTGTGGTCGTCGATGGCGTGATGTTCCTCACGACGTCCTATAACCATCTTTATGCCATCGACGCCGTGACCGGCGAAGAATTCTGGCACTACAAGCACAAGATGGGTCCGATCACCGTTTACTGCTGTGGCCCCAACAATCGCGGCATCGCGGCGCTGGACGGCATGGTCTATATGGCCACGCTCGACGCCAAGATGGTCGCCTTCGACAGCAAGACCGGCAAAGTGATGTGGGAAACGCAGATTGCCGATCCTGAGCTGGGCTACTCCGAAACCATGGCGCCTGTGGCGGTGGACGGCAAAATCCTCATCGGCACGAATGGCGGCGAATACGGTATCCGCGGCTTTGTGAAAGCCTACGACGCCAAGACCGGCAAGCTGCTGTGGACCTTCAACACCATTCCTGAAAAAGGTCATGAAGGTGTATGGGCGACCAAGGATGCGACTGGTCGCGACATGAAGCGCAACATCGAAGCCGAAAAGGCCGCGCTCGCCAAGAGCGGTGGCGATTTCTACAAGACGCTTGGCGGTGGGGTGTGGATGACCCCGGCAGTCGATCTTGAAACGCGGACGGTGTATTTCACGGTCGGCAATCCCTCGCCAGATCTCTACGGCGACATCCGCCCCGGCGACAACCTCTACACGGATTCCATCGTGTCTGTGGGCCTGGACAAGGGCGAGTACAAGGCGCATTTCCAGTACATCGCGCACGATGTGTGGGACCTGGATGCCGTTAGCCCGCCGGTGATCACCGAAGCCACTGGCAAGGATGGCAAGAAGCAGAAGGTCGTCATCCATGGTGGCAAGACCGGCCATGTGTATGTGCATGACCCCAAGACGCTGGAACTCATCCGCTACTCCGAAGCCATGGTGCCGCAAGAAAACATGTGGACTCTGCCAACAGCCGAGGGCGCGCGCATGCTCGTGGGTGCCAATGGCGGCGTCGAATGGAATCCGATGGCGGTGAACCCGGCGCTGGGTCTGGCGTATGCAGCGAACCTGCATCAGCCGATGACCTATCACGTCGAGAAAGCGGCCTATCCCGGTGGCGAGAAGCTCTGGCTTGGCGGCGCGTTCAAGGTCATTCCGGGTGAAGACCAGTGGGGCCGTCTGGCGGCGGTCGACCTCAACACCGGCAAGATGACCTGGAAGGCCGACACCGCGGAACCGTTGATGGGCGGTGTTCTGGCAACGGCGGGCGATTTGGTCTTCACGGGCGAAGGCAACGGCAATTTCAATGCCTATGACGCGCGTGACGGCAAGAAGCTGTGGTCGTTCATGGCCGGCGCCGGTGTCAATGCTCCTCCCGTGTCCTACATGGTGGGTGGCAAGCAGTATGTCGCCGTAGCAGCCGGGGGTAACACCCAGCTCAACTTCAAGCGCGGCAACAGCGTGCTGGTGTTTGGACTGCCGGACTGACGTCCTGCATGGATGAGGACCACCCACAGGTGGTCCTCGCCCTTTTCAATTTCGCGAATTTCCAGGAACCGGATCCCGCATGCAGTACCTGAGCCGCCTGACGCTTCTGACCGTTTTACTCTCGGCAAACGTCGAGGCCCAGACCCCGCAAGTGGAAATGCCGGCCAGCGGGGCGACCTGCGTCGCCTGCCACGGTCCCGGCGGAAACTCGACGAATCCGCTCTATCCGGTGTTGGCGGGTCAAAATGCCCGTTACATCTATCTGCAGCTTAAAGACTACAAACAGGATCGGCGCAGTCACCCGCTGATGAGTCCAGTGGCGAAAGCGCTTGCCACCGAGGAAATGCTGGCGCTAGCCACCTATTTCGCGGCTCAACCCCGGCGCAATGAAGTGGAACAGGGCGATCCCGCGCTGGTCGCGCGTGGCAAACAGGTGGCCGACGACGCGCTCTGCGCAATGTGCCATCTGGGTGGATTCTCGGGCCAGAACGAAGTGCCCCGCGTCAACGGCCAGCACTACAGCTACATCCTCGCCCAGCTTCTCGCGTTCAAGACCGGCACCCGGACCAACGACGCGGGCAACATGGCCGCGGTGGTGAAAACCCTTCCGGATGAAGATTTGAAGGCGCTGGCAGCGTACATCGCGAACACACCCTGAGGCCGGGCCGCGCTTTTGCTCTAAAAGGAGCGTAGGTAAAAATGCGCCGCTGAGCGCCTCGGGCTGCTTGAAGACGGGGTGCTAGAGCGAGAAGTCCTCGCCCAGATAAACCTGTCTGACGTGCGCATCTTCGAGCACTTCATCCGGAGTGCCGTCGGCAATGATTTTCCCCTCGTTCACGATGTAGGCGCGGTCGCAGATACCGAGGGTTTCGCGCACATTGTGGTCGGTGATGAGCACGCCGATGCCAAGACTGCTCAAATGCTGGATGATCCGTCTGATATCGCCCACGGAGATGGGATCGACCCCAGCAAAAGGCTCGTCCAGCAGGATGAAGCGAGGCTGGGTGGCAAGCGCCCGCGCAATTTCCACCCGTCGTCGTTCGCCCCCCGAAAGGGACATGCCGAGATTCTTCTTCAGGTGACCGATATGGAATTCCCGCAGCAGGGAATCCAGCCGATGCGCGCGTTGTTCGAGCGTGAGCGTGGGATCGATTTCGAGCACCGCCGCAATGTTTTCCTCCACCGTCAGCTTGCGGAACACCGAAGCTTCCTGGGGCAGATAACCCAGCCCGCGTCTGGCGCGCAAATCCATGGGCAGGCCAGAGAGATCATCGTCGTCCAGATGAATGGTGCCGCCCTCACCCGCGACCAGCCCCACGATCATGTAGAAGCTGGTGGTTTTGCCGGCGCCGTTGGGCCCGAGCAATCCCACCACTTCGCCGCTGCGTACAGTCAGGCTGACGTCTCGCACCACTTGGCGCGCGCGATAGGTTTTTGAGAGATGGCGGACGGCGAGCACACTCATTGTGGGGGCATCCGTCGCGGACCCTCGGGCACAGCGGGTGAAACCGTGGCCGGTGGACCGGTGCGTTTCTTCGGCGGAATCACCACCTTAACGCGACCGGGCTTACTGGCCGGAACCCCCGACTTTGCGTTGCCGGGCTTCGTCCCGGTGCCGGTAATGATGCTGCGCTTGGTGTCGTAGTTGATCCGGTAGCCCTCGAACACGCGTTCACCCTGGGTGAGACGCGCCCGTTCGATGACGAAGATGAGGTTCCGGCGCGGGTGGTATTCGATTTTGTTGCCGACTGCATCGATATCCTGTTTCCCACCGTCGGGGGTTTGGTGGAATGTCGCAGGCGCGCCATTGAGGTAGGCGTCGATGATCACCCGGTTTTCATCGAAGTTGGCAATGAGTCGATCGCCCGTCATACGCAGCGAGCCCTGCGTGACGATGACATTGCCGTTATAAACGGTGCGCCCGGCAGACTCGTCGAATTCACCAGAGTCGGCCTCGATTTCGATGGGCTGCTCGATGTCCGTCGAGAGCGCATAGGCGGGCTGGCCGATCACGGCCAGCAGCAGTAGAACCTCAAGCAGAAGGCGGCTTCGCATGACGGGATCGCACTCTCTCCAGGAGTTCCAGACGGTTGTGTTCGAAGTTGGCGCGGAACCCGCGCGTCTTGGTGACACTGTTCAATCCTTTGATTGTCGCAGCATTGTCGGTTTCCGCGTACTGCACCTTGGGAAACACACGCAGTTCGGAGGTCAGGATTTCATACTCGCGCCGTCCCCGGCCGTCCATGCGCCAGATTTCCACGCGTCCCTGTAGCAGGATGACCTCGTTATCGGATTTGACGATGCCACGCTCGGCGACTACCTGCCATGGACTCTCCCCACCATTGTAAATCTCCATATGGGGGTGGGATAGCTCAGTGGTATCGTCGGCGGGATAGTGGGTCACGCGTTCGGCCGTCAGCACGCTTTGCAGGGCGCCATCCCGGTCCATGATCCGACGGGTCATTTCCTCGAGGTAATAATCAGGCTGATTAGCTGCGGCAAGCTGCTGGTCAGGGTCCTGATCGCCCAATCGCTCGACCCACCAGAAGCTCAACCCTCCCAGCAACACACTCACCAATGCGAGTAGCCATGAGCCTCTCATGAGTTGCTGACACCTGCAGGCACGTAGCCGGGGATCAGCGATGCGAGTGTTCCCTGCGCATGCATGATGAGTTCGGCAACCTCGCGAGCCGCGCCCAGTCCGCCCGCAGTCGGTGTTTGCCACGCGGCGACAGCTTTCACGGCAGGATGTGCATCCGCCACAGCCACCGGCAGTCCCACCACACGCATCACCGCAAGGTCGGGCAGATCATCGCCCGTGTAGCAGATTTCTTCTGGCGTGCAATGGCCTTCCCGGCACAGTTCTTCGAGCGCCGTACGCTTGTCGCCGCGGCCTTGATAGAGATAGCGAACGCCGAGCTCGCGCATGCGATGCGAGACCACCGGGGAATCACGCCCGGTAATGACCGCCAGCTGCACGCCCGAATCCCGCAGCATCACCAACCCCTGGCCGTCGCGGACATGGAATTGCTTGTACTCCTCGCCTGCCGGCCCCAGAACGATGCGCCCGTCGGTAAGCACGCCATCCACATCGAACACCGCCACCCGCACACGTCTGGCGCGTTCGAGGAGCGTGCTCATACCACGCGCGCCTTGAGGAGGTCGTGCATGTTGATGGCGCCACAAAGCCGTCGCGCTTCATCGACCACCAGCAGGGCATTGATCTTGGTGTCCTGCATGACCGCCAGCGCTTCAGCCGCCAGCAGATCTGGCACGACGGTTTTGCAGTCGGCCGTCATGACGTCTGCGATGCGCGTGGCATGGACATCCAGTCCGCGGTCGATCGCGCGTCGCAAATCGCCGTCGGTAAAGATGCCGAGCGCGCACCCCGAAGCGTCCACCACAGCGGTGATGCCAAGTCCCTTGCGGGTCATCTCCAGGAGTGCGGCGGCCAGCGCTGTGTCCGGTCCCACGGCGGGGATCTCATCGCCCGTATGCATGAGATCGCGGACTTTCAGCAGCAGGCGGCGGCCGAGCGCGCCCCCCGGGTGGGAACGCGCGAAATCTTCCTGAGTAAAGCCTCGAGCCTCCAGCAGGGCTACGGCCAGCGCATCGCCCATGGCCAGTGCGGCCGTGGTGCTGGAGGTGGGTGCGAGCCCTAGCGGACAGGCTTCCTGAGCCACGCCAACATTCAAGTGGACGGTCGCCGACTCCGCCAGCGACGAGGCCGGATTGCCTGTCATGGCAATCAGTGGCACGTCCAATCGCTTGAGCAACGGAATCAGCACCACCAGTTCATCCGTTTCACCGGAGTTGGACAGCGCGAGCACCACGTCCTGACGGGT
>JBIKOF010000426.1:0-2709 GCA_044358205.1 Gammaproteobacteria bacterium
ATTCTCGCTTGGGATTCTGAGCTGTTCGGATTTCCGGTGGCTGCAATCCACGGAGACGCTATCCAGGCAGGGCGGTGGCCCCAGGTCCAGTCGGCGCTCCGGGCTGGCCGGGTGCGACTCGCCTACGCTTTAGCGGCCAACGCGAATACGGCGGCCCGTGATCTTCTGCGCACTAGCGGTGCACGACAGGTCGACCTCAAGCGTCGTTATCGCAAACTGGTGGATCAGGAAAGCCAATTGTCCGGCAGTCTTCAACCAGTGCTGGGGCAACCGTGCTCGGCTGAGTTCGAGTCCCTCGCCCTGGCGAGCGGTGAGTATTCCCGTTTCCGCGCAGATCCTGACATTCCGCCCGGAGTGTTCGAAAGTCTCTATAAAACCTGGATTCGCCGGAGTTTGTCCGGCGAGATTGCAGACTCGGTGCTCGCCCTGTTCCATGGGTCCAGTCTAGCGGGAATGATTACGGTCGCTGTCTCCGGTGATTCCGGCATGATTGGACTTGTTGCCGTTGCGGCGGGATGCCGCGGGCGCGGTTTCGGCCGACAACTCGTTCAGGGCGCGGAAGCGTGGTGTGCAGCCCGCAGCGTGCATACGCTTGAGGTGGTAACTCAGGGCCAAAATGCCGCCGCCTGTGCGCTATACGCCGCGAGTGGGTTCGCCTGTGTGCGTGAAGAGGCCGTGTTCCATCTCTGGCTGCCCTCGGAGGGAGAGTGATTCCGTTCAATCGACCTTTCATGCCAGAAAAGGGGCTGGAGTATGTGACGGAGGCGTTCCGCTCCGGCAAGGTGTCGGGCGACGGGCTTTTCACCAAGCGCTGCGAAACCTTCCTGGCGGCGCGCTACGAAAGTCCGCGGATGTTGATGACGACTTCTTGTACCGACGCACTGGAACTCGCTGCCTTGCTATGCGGGGTCCGGCCGGGGGATGAAGTAATCCTGCCGAGTTTCACCTTTGTGTCCACCGCCAATGCCTTCGCGCTGCGGGGAGCAAAGCTTGTTTTCGTGGACTCATTACCTGGGCACCCCAATCTGGATCCCGAGCGCATTCGCGAGATGATTAGCGCTCGTACAAAAGTCATCGTGCCGGTTCACTACGCAGGCGTCGCTGCGGATTTAACGCCAATCCTCGAGATGGCACATAGCCTTGGCGCCTTCGTCATTGAGGACGCGGCCCAAGCCATCGAGGGGACTTATCGCGGGCAGCCGCTGGGGACCATTGGAGATCTGGGTGCCTTCTCGTTCCACGAAACCAAGAATGTGCACTGTGGCGAAGGTGGTTTGTTGGCTATTCGAGGTCCAGCGCATGCCCACCGAGCAGAAATCCTGCGCGAGAAGGGAACCAATCGAAGTGCTTTCTTCCGAGGCGAAATTGATAAGTACGGCTGGATCGATGTCGGTTCCTCTTTCCTCCCCTCGGATATTTTGGCCGCTCTCCTCTGGGCGCAGCTGGAAAATCTGGGCGAGATTTCTACTCGGCGTCATCGCTTGTGGCGACGCTATTTCGATGGCCTTTATCCGCTGCAGCTAGCGGGCTGGCTCAGTCTCCCGTCCGTTCCCGCCCATGCGCAACACAACGCCCATGCGTTCTACCTCGTTCTTGGCGATGAAGAGACTCGTGCAAGACTCATCAATCATCTCAAAGCGAACGGAATCATGGCGGTGTTTCATTATCAGGCTCTTCACGCCAGCCCTTATTTCGTCGATAAGCATGACGGTCGGCCGCTACCCAATGCGATTCGCTTCAGTGAATGCCTGCTGAGACTACCGCTGTTTCATGACCTTCAGGAAGAAGAGCAGAACCACATTATAAAGTCTGTGATGCAATTTTTCGGCATGACCCCAATCGCAGCCTCTGCACCACATGACACAAGTTCCTGAGTTTCGGGCGCGTATCGCTCGCTCGGCGAGACTTTTAAGAATTGTTCAAGGTGTTCTTGATCGGCATCTTTCAGACCCCGAGCGCTGCCTGCAGTTGGCTGAAGTATCCGGCTGGATAGCCTGGCATTGCCATGCCGGAGCGTTCGCTCTCCCCGCAGTCGAGTCTGTACTTCAAACACACCCCGCACTTGCAGAGCAGGGCATAGAAGCAGCTGAGGACGCGAAGTCGGTCGAAGGGCGAACGCTGCATGTTTTGACTGAGGCCTATGCCGTCGGTGGCCACACCCGGTTGGTCAGGCGATGGGTCGAGCTCATGGACGAGGATCTTCATGCGGTTGTGCTGGTGAGGCAGCGTCAGCCTTTCGATCCTGCCTGGGTAGTGCCTGAGGGACATCAGCTACCGCTTATCAATCTGGAAGAAAAGAAACTCAGCCGCCGCGCCAAGATTTCGCATCTGATCACGCTATTTGGCGCTGCACGGCATGTAATCCTGCACATTCATCCCGATGACGCGTGTGCCGTGGCGGCAGCCTATCGAGTCCCGGAAGCAGACATCCGCTTTCTCAATCACGCTGATCATGTCGCTTGGCTCGGCGCTGGATTACCCGGCGTGCTGCTCAACTTGCGCCAGGAAGGAACACGCTTTTCGGAAAGAAGACGGGGTATTTCAGGCTCCAGCTGCGATGTCGTTCCCCTTCCAATTACGCCCGCGAGCGCTATGAATCGGGACGCGGCGCGCGCTCACTTTGGCTTGAGCGCTCGGGACACGCTGGTTCTTACGATCGCATCCGGCTACAAATTCAATGCAGTTGGAGACCGTAGCTTGTTAGATCCG
>JBIKOF010000425.1:0-2709 GCA_044358205.1 Gammaproteobacteria bacterium
TTTTCGATCATGGTCCGCACATTGCAGGTGGTCCCCCGGGGACCCCTGATGCGGATGGCGATCGCTACATCGAAATCTGGAACCTCGTGTTCATGCAGTTCGAGCGGGACGGCAAAGGTGGTCAGAAAAGCATCCCTCGCCCCTCGGTGGACACCGGGATGGGACTCGAACGCATCTCTGCTGTCATGCAGGGTGTGCACGATAACTACGACATCGATCTTTTCCGAAACCTCATCGACGCGGTCCGCGACATCGCTCCGCGGGATGCGCTGGAGGCGACCTCGCTACGGGTGATTGCAGATCACATCCGTGCCTGCGCGTTTCTGGTCATGGATGGTGTGGTGCCATCCAACGAGGGACGAGGATATGTGCTGAGACGCATCATGCGTCGTGCGCTTCGGCACGGGAACAAGATCGGTTTCACCGAACCCTTTTTCCATCGCCTGGTGCAGCCGCTGGCGCGCGAGATGGGCGATGCCGTGCCGGAACTCGAAGCACGCATTCCGCGTATCGAGCAGGTGCTGCTGCAGGAAGAGGAGCGCTTCGCTGAAACGCTCGATCAAGGCCTCAAGATTTTCGAAAGTGCTGTGGTGGGCCTTCAGGGCGGAACCATCCCGGGCGAAGTTGCGTTCAAGCTCAACGATACCTACGGATTCCCGGTTGATCTCACCGCCGATATCGCCCGAGAGCGCGGACTGAGCGTCGATATGCCCGGGTACGAGCGTGCGCTGGAGGCGCAACGGGAGCGCGCCCGCGCGGCCAGTCACTTTGCCAATGTCGATACCGCGCATGCCATTGCCGGTGAAGTGCTGGCCCGTTTCGGCAACTCACAGCAGTTCACCGGTTATGACACCACAACAGGTCAGGCCAAGGTGCTCGCCTTGTTCCGCGAGGGGCAGGAAGTCCATGCGCTGGAGGCTGGTGAGGCGGGTGTGGTGTTGCTCGACCAAACGCCCTTTTATGCCGAGTCTGGCGGACAGATTGGCGATCGCGGCCGCCTGTTGACGGGCGCAGGTGTATTCGAGGTCACCGACACCCGAAAGCAGGGCGGACTGCATCTGCATTACGGGATTCAGCGCATGGGTCAGAGCCTGGGCGGGCAGGAGCTCAGGACCGAAGTCGACCCGGCGCGTCGATCGGCCACGCGCTTGAATCACTCGGCAACACATCTTCTGCACGCCGCCCTGCGGCAAGTACTCGGAACCCACGTGGAGCAGAAGGGTTCGCTGGTCGAGGCAGAGCGTCTGCGCTTCGATTTTTCCCATTCGGCAGCAGTGAGCGCGGAGGAGATGCAGACCATCGAACGCTTGGTCAATGCACAGATCCGCGCCAACCTACCCGTGCAAACCGAGCTCAGCAGTTATCAGCAAGCGCTTGAGCGCGGCGCTGTTGCGCTGTTCGGAGAAAAATACGGGGACGAGGTCCGCGTGCTCAGCATGGGTGACTTTTCAGTAGAGCTCTGCGGTGGTACGCACGCCACGCGCACGGGCGACATCGGCGCGTTCCGCGTGATGAGCGAATCCGGCGTGGCTGCGGGTGTGCGCCGTATCGAGGCGGTCACTGGGGCCGCGGCTGCGGAAGAAGGCTTGCGCAATACCGAGACATTGCGAAGAATCGCGGCCGTCGTGAAGGGAGGGAGCGAAGACGTCCTGTCCCGGGTGAGTGCCCTGCAGGAACGGGTGCGCGCGCAGGACAAGGAAATTCAACAACTGAAGGGGCGTCTGGCCGGCCAATCAGGTCGGGACATGACCGCTGACGCACTGGACATCGGCGACGTCAAATTGCTGTGCCAGATTCTGGAAGGCGCGGACGCGGCCGTCTTGCGCGACACCATGGATAAGCTCAAGGACCAAATGCCCCGCGCTGTCGTGGTACTCGCCAGCGTAGAGGATGACAAGGTTCGCCTCGTCACTGGTGTGACCAAGCCGGTGCTCGGCAAGGTTCATGCGGGGGAACTCGCCACCTTTGTGGCCGGAAAGCTGGGCGGCAAAGGGGGCGGACGTCCGGATCTGGCGCAGGCAGGAGGAACCGATGTTGCCGGGCTTCCTGCGGCACTGGCGGCGGTCAAGGACTGGGTTTCCGCCAAGCTCTCCTGATTAGGCGCTTCCCTGAGAAAACAAACTGTGGACGGCAAGGGCCCGACCAAGGCCACCTTGCATTCGGATCGAGCATGGAGATGACATGAGTTTGATCGTTCAAAAATACGGTGGCACGTCCGTCGGCACCGTGGAACGTATTCAGGCCGTCGCCGAGCGGGTGCAGGCTGCTGCAGCCGAGGGTCACCGTCTGGTGGTGGTGGTATCTGCGATGTCGGGCGAGACAGACCGCCTGCTCAATCTTGCCAGAGCTGTCCAGAATCCCCCTGCGCCGCGCGAACTCGACGCGGTCCTATCAACCGGAGAGCAGGTAACCATTGGTTTGCTCGCTATGGCGCTTTCCGCCCGCGGAGTGCCCGCTGTGTCCTATACCGGGCCGCAGGTCCCCATCGTGACCGACGCGGCCTACAACAAGGCCCGAATCGTCGATATCGACGGATCCCGCATCCGGGCGGAACTCGACGCGGGACGGGTGGTGGTAGTGGCGGGTTTTCAGGGTGCCGATGGCGACGGCAACCTCACCACGCTCGGACGCGGGGGCTCGGATACCACCGCCGTGGCCTTGGCCGCTGCGCTGAAGGCGGATGAGTGCCAGATCTATACCGATGTGGAT
>JBIKOF010000429.1:0-2704 GCA_044358205.1 Gammaproteobacteria bacterium
CGCAATACGCATCTCCTGGCTGAACATCGCAGAACCTCTGTTCAAATAATGATTCGTGACCGCGCCATCGGGGAGCGCCCGGGCGGCCTGTGCAGGTAGCCAATGGGCGAAAGGCAACAGCACCTGGGCATGGGCCGCAGGCGGCGGTGTGCCGGGGCTTGGGCGGGAATGGGCGCATTATTTCCCATGCGTCCGCCAAGCTCAATGTTTCCTTTCTGCATTAGAGACTTATCCAAAATCCGTAGTGCCCCGGTCGCGGTCGGCGCCTGTATCGCAAACGGAATCGACTACAATCCCCGACCCTTGCCATCCGGATCGACACATGAGCAGTGCCGAGGATTTTTTTGCCCGCGCCGAGGGTTTGATCGCCCGTCTGGAACAGCTTTTCCCCGCCCCCCGCAGCACCACCATCGAGGACGGCGTCGCCTGGCGCTGGCGCCGCGAAGGCGGCGTGGGTCGCTTGCGTGCCATTCGCCAGTTCAGCGCCATCTCTCTAGACGATCTCCAGCACATCGAGTTCCAGCGCGCCGAACTGGAACGTAATACGCGCCAGTTCCTTGCTGGCCTGCCGGCCAACAATGCGCTGCTATGGGGACCGCGCGGCACCGGCAAGTCCTCGCTGGTGAAGGCCATATTCAATGCCCATGTGTCAGCAGGACTGCGGGTGGTTGAGGTCGACCGTCAGGACCTGGTGGACCTGCCGGAGATCGCGGAGCGGCTGGCCGATCGTCCCGGCCATTACATTGTGTTCTGTGACGATCTGGCCTTCGATGAACATGACTCGACCTACCGCGCGCTGAAGACCGTCCTCGATGGATCCCTCGCAGCAGCGCCTGCCAATTTGCTCATCTATGCCACGTCGAATCGGCGGCATCTCGTCCCTGAGCGCCTGCGTGACAATCAGGATGCGCAGGCGGTCGAGGGAGAAATCCACCAAAGCGAGGCAGTGGAAGAAAAAATCTCCTTATCCGAACGCTTTGGCCTGTGGCTGTCCTTCCACCCGTACGACCAGCAACGCTATCTCGACATCGTCGACCACTGGCTGGCCGCGTTTGGCATGCCGGGTACCGCAGATCCTGAAACGCAGCGCGCCGCGCTGCAGTGGGCCCTGCTGCATGGTTCACGCAGCGGTCGCTCGGCGTTCCAGTTCGCCAAGGACTGGGCAGGCCGGCGGGCCCTCGCCGCGGGCGGCACGGCATGAGTGGAGTGGATCTCGCGCACCTCATGCAGGTGCGGGCGCAGGCGAATTTGATTTGCACCGGTGTGGGCATCGAGGCCGCTATTGAAGAGATGGCCGTGCGTATCTCGGCACGCCTTCAGCACAGCACCCCGCTGGTGTTAGTTGCCATGAACGGCGGCCTCATGCCTGCTGCCGCATTGCTCCGTCACCTCGATTTCCCGCTGGAGGTCGACTATCTCCACCCCACTCGTTACGGCAGCGCGCTCACCGGCGGGGAAATTCAGTGGTTGAAGCCGCCACCGCCGGCGGTCGCGGGACGGACCGTGCTGCTGGTGGACGACATCCTCGATCTGGGACTGACGCTCGATGCCGCGCGCAAGGCCTGTCTCGAACGCGGTGCTGCCGAAGTCCTGACGGCCGTGCTGGTGCACAAGGACATCGGTGCACGGCCCGGGCTCGCGGCCGCCGATTTCCATGCCATTACGGCGCCCGACCGCTACCTTTTCGGCTACGGGATGGACTACAAGGGCTGGTGGCGAAATCTCGACGGCATCTACGCGGTGGGCGAATGATGAACGCAATCGGAATCATTGGCGGCAGCGGTCTCGATCGCATGGGGGTCCTCGCCCGCGTGCGGGAACATCGGGTGCGTACCGCCTGGGGTGAACCCTCCTCGCCGATCCTTGAAGGTGAGCTCTTCGGTACACCGGTGCTGTTCCTGCCTCGCCATGGCGCAGACCATCATCTGCCCCCCCATCGCATCAATTACCGCGCGAATATCGCCGCACTGCGTGAATGCGGCGTGCGGGAGATCTTTGCGGTGGCAGCGGTCGGCGGCATCGGGCCAGATTGTGGCCCGGGGGTCATCGTCGTGCCGGACCAGCTCATCGACTACACCTGGGGTCGCGAGCACACCTTTCACGATGGCCTCGGCAGCGGTGTCGAGCACATCGAGTTTGAAACGCCCTACGACGTCGCCCTGCGCCAGAGCTTGCTTGCTGCGGGCCGAAGCCTGGACATCGCACTGGTGGCCAGTGGGTGTTACGGGGCCACTCAGGGGCCGCGATTGGAAACCGCTGCGGAAATCGCGCGGATGGCGCGGGACGGCTGCACGGTCGTCGGGATGACGGGCATGCCCGAAGCTGCGTTGGCGCGGGAAGCCGGCTTGGCATATGCATGCTGCGCGCTCAGCGTGAACTGGGCGGCTGGCCTGTCCGCCACGCCCATTACCATGGACGACATCCTGCGCGAACTCAACGAAGGCATGGGCACCATCGTGCGCCTGTTGGGCGCAGCGGCGGCACTCAGGGCGTCTGCGGCGCCCGCGGCTCCAGCGGCAAGCTGAGTGATTCGGCGGCCGCTGCGGGACCATCGGCGGCCGCCGGATCTGTCCAGGGCGTCACCTCGACCAGCACGCCCCAAAGCGGGTGGTCGAGATAGTGGAGTTCATCCAGCTTCAGCGCCCTGATTTCCCGCAAGACGATATCGGCCTCGGACGAACGGGCGACGAAGCTTGCGCCCAGA
>JBIKOF010000428.1:0-2704 GCA_044358205.1 Gammaproteobacteria bacterium
GCATCCGGTGTTGGCCCCCTACCTCAGGGAAGCCATGCGCACGCGCGAAGCCTCAGGGCTGATCATCCCCTCCCAGAGCCGCGATGATGACGCGCCGGCGGCAGTCTGGCGTGCCGGCGCGCGCGCCTGTCTGGCGGGCGCCCCTACCGACTGGTCCGGACATTTTCCGAGGCCGCTCCCGGTCGCGGAACTTCCGGCTTATGCTTGGCAGCGCCGTCGCCTGTGGCACCCGACGACCCACGCAGGGAGCGGATTGCTGACGCGCAAGAAGATCCATCCGCTGCTTGGTTTTGAAATCCCCCACCAGCCCTTCGCCTGGGAAAACACCTTGGACACCCAGCAGCACCCGGTCCTTGCGGATCACAAGGTGCGCGAGACGGTCATTTTCCCGGCCGCCGGCTATCTGGAACTCGCGCTCGCGGCGGCAGCGCGTTGGCAGGAAGGCCCGTTACTCGCCGTGTCTGGTCTGGATATCCGTGCGCCGCTCGTGCTTGGCCACGACGCGGGCCGGGAGTTGCGCTGTGAGCTGGACACGGACGACGGGCGATTCAGTATCCACGCCCGTCCAGCCCTGAGCGGCGAGTCCTGGGCTCTGCACGCGCAGGCCGACATTCCGGCGCTGGCGACGAGTCCAATGCTCACAGCCCCGGTCGAGCTCCCAAAACGGACTCCGGATTTTGACGCCGATGCCCACTACGCGCTCGCGACTCGGGCGGGGCTCGATTACGGTCCGGCTTTTCGGCGAATCCAGTGCGGATGGCGTGAAGACGACGAGGTACTGGGGCTGCTGGAAGGCCCCCATTCCGCGGATATCGAAGCATGCCTTTCGCCCGCCCTCCTGGATGCCGCGTTCCAGCTGGCCTTGCATTTCAGCGCCCGGAGCCCGGCAGAGGATCCCTCTTCTGCGACGGCCTACATTCCGGTGCGAATTGGGCGGATGGCCTGCCGCCGCGCAGCCGCCCCGCCGACGCTGGCCCGCGTCAGGCTCTTGCATCACACCACGCGGACCCTGTGTCTGGAGGTGATGCTTTTCGATGCCGACGGTGTGCTGGTCGCAAGCTTGTCTGCGGTGGATTTCCGGAAGCTGCCGCGCGCGCAAGCGCGTCGGCAGCCTCGATTGCTGGAATGGCGACGGCTGCTGCTCGAGGGTGACCAGAGCCTTCGGGCCGCACTTCATGCGCGCCTTCGGGAAGGCACGGAATTGTTGGTTCGCCATCTGCGTCAGGATGCACTCTGGGAACGCCAGATGGCCGAAATCGAGCCATTGCTCGATACCTTGGCGGATTATCACGCCCGCCGCGCCCTCACGGCTGGCGTTCCCGGGGCCGCGGGCATTCTGCCAACCGCGCTCCACCAGCTTCGCCTCCATCTGGAGGCCTCGTCCGACGATGAGGCAGTGTCTGGCGCGGAGGATCTGGACGCCGCGATCGCCTCGCTGGAAGGCAGTCTGCTCGCGGACAACCCCGAACTGTCGGAATTGGTGCTGCTCGTCGCGCGGAGTGGACATCAGTTGCCGCAGCTGCTTTCCGGGACCCTCTCGGGTGAAGAGGGACATCCCCGCCGTCTCACCCTGTCCGGGCTGCTCGAGCGCTGTCGTGGCACTGTCACGACTGCCCGGATGGCGCACGGCCTCGAACAGTTGCTGCGGTCCGAGGCCCTGCGCGGCCCGGTCGACGTGCTCGAAGTTGCCGAGGGGACTCCGTTCCTGCTGCCACATCTGACCGCGGGTCCGGGGTCGCTGGGTGGTCGCTATCGGTTGGCGAGTGCATCGGCGAAGGTGCTGGGACATGCGCGCGGCCACTGGCCCGGGTTGGAGACCGAGGAACCAGGGCTCATCGCCGGAGGGGCTGACTTCAACGTCGTCTGCGTGGTGGACGATGCCGGCTCCCTGGAAGCCCAGCGGGCGCTTCTGGGCTACGCCTCCGATCGCCTGGCGGCGGGCGGGACGCTTGTCATGGCTGGTCAGTGGCCGGCGCGTTGGATCGATTTGGTCCTGGGCGGTCAGGAGGGCTGGTTCACTGGCGAAACACCGGCAAGTCGCCAGCAGCCGCCTGATTACTGGAGCGAGTACCTCACCTCCCTCGGCTTCGAGGAAATCACCCTGACCAGTCTCGACGCCGACCAAATCAGCGGCCCGTGGTTGTTGCTCGCCCGTTCAGGGCTCACGCCCGCGCGCGTCGAACCGGTGTCTGTGCCGCGCACATGGCTGCTGCTCGCGAAAGACTCTGATCCCTTCGCGCGCGCCCTGGCCTGCGGCCTATCGTCGGCGGGTGATATCGTCGTCCACGCTGAAGACCCGCCGCTCGAGATGCTGCGCACGGCCGACGAGGTCGTGAGCCTGACGCCGTGGGAGCATGAAGTCCCCCTCAACCCGCAACACGTGCTCGAGCACCAGGCGCAACGTTGCGCAGGCCTCGCCGCGCTGGTCGCACGGCTCGATGAAGCCGAGGTCTCCCTGCCGCTCCGGGTGGTTTGTCGCAATCCCTTGGGCGGTCAACCCGAGGATTTCGATGACGCGGCGATCTGGGGTTTTGTGCGCACGCTCATGAACGAGACTGAAGCGGTTGCCCTGAAACTCATAGGCCTCGAGCACTTCACCGAACCGGCCGCCGCTGCCGCAGGCTTGCTGGAGGAGTTTCGGCGCGAGGAGGCAGAAACCGAGATTTTGCTGCAGCCCGGGGGTGCGCGAACCGCACTTCGTCTC
>JBIKOF010000430.1:0-2699 GCA_044358205.1 Gammaproteobacteria bacterium
ATGGGCATGTAGAACGCCTTCAAAGGCTCGCCCCACAGTTCGTCCAGGCCCTCTTCGCCAGAGAAGTGCAGTACCTGTTTGCCCAGATCGAAGGCTTCGAGGAAACAGGATTCGCATTCCCGCAAGAGCTCGTTGTCGTAGGCGATTTCGATGCCGCGCTGCTTGAGCTCGAAAATGATATTGAAGATATCGGACCCGCGATTGAGCAATGCTCCGGCGAGCATGGCGGCGTTGACACGGCGACGACGGGGATCGGTCTGGCGCTCGTAAGCGCGGCGGGCGGACTGGAGTTTATAGCCTGGCGTATTGATGCCGGGCTCGGTGTGATGGAAGACGCGTTTGGTGAGCTGGTCGATGAGTTCGCGGCGCGCCGCTTCTTCGTTTTGCGGCACATCGTAGTGCCGGATCCAGTAACCGTCGTAAAACACGACGCGTTTGCCCCCTAGCTCGGACACCGTGCCATTGGCTGGCGGAGGCGTAGCTTCGGGGACTCGTGCGGAAGAACGTGTCGTCATGGTTCTTGCCCTGAGTGATGCTGAAAGATGGGAACTCGCCTTTGACCTGAGGTCGCGATACGGAACGAGATTCAGTGGCGGGAGCAATGCCCCGGGGGCAACCGGACATCCGGCGGGGCGATCATACAAACATCTCGCAGCAGATCGGTACCACCACGTACGCGGAATTGCCCGATCCCGCAGGCGCCGCGTTTTCCGATATTGCCAGCCCATCCCGGTGTGCTATAAGCAGCGCGCCAGCGAGGAACCCATGAGTCAAAGCCCAGTCTTTCCCGCACGCGAGACGCCGCGTTCTTTCTTTCGTCACTTCACGCGCATTCAGACGCGCTGGAACGATCTCGACAGCTACGGGCACGTCAACAACGCGCGGTTCTATACGTTCTACGACACCGTCATCATGCATTACCTGCAAATCGACGGGGGCTTCGACATGGTGCGCGGCCCGCTCATGCCGTTTACGCTGGAAAACGCCTGTCGTTTCCACGAGGGTTTCGACTTCGCCGACGTCATCGACGCTGGTATGTGCGTAACTTACCTCGGCAATTCCAGCGTGCACTACGCGCTGGGCCTTTACCGGGAAGGTGAGGATGCGCTGCGGGCGTGTGGGTATTTCGTGGATGTGTTCGTGGACTCCCACTCACGCCGGCCGCAGGCCATGAGTGAGTCCCTGCGCGCGCATCTAAAGGCGGCGAGCACCCTCCAAGCGGCGTGACTACCCGGGCTCAGGCGCCCGGGAACTGGTAATCGGCAAATCGCTTGCGCAATTCCAACTTACTGAGCTTGCCGGTCGCGGTGTGCGGCAGCGCCTCGACGAATGCCACATCGTCCGGGATCCACCACTTGGCCACCCGGCCTTCGAACCATTGCAGCAACTCGGGAGCAGTGAAACTCGCATCGGGCTTGCGCACCACCACCAGCAGCGGGCGCTCCTGCCACTTGGGATGGGCCACGCCAATGACGGCCGCTTCGGCAATCCCCGGGTGCCCCATGGCGGTGTTCTCGAGATCGATGGAACTGATCCACTCTCCGCCCGACTTGATGACATCCTTGGCGCGATCGGTGATGCGCATGAACCCGTTGGGATCGATGCTCGCCACATCGCCAGTGGAGAACCAGCCGTCGGCGTCGTGCGCCCCGCCGCTACCCTCCAACCGGTAGTAATCGCGACACACCCACGGTCCTCGCACCTTCAACGTGCCCGCTGCTTTGCCATCCCATGGCAACTCACGGTTGTCGTCGTCGGTGATTTTGAGCTCGACCCCGGGAATGGCGCGTCCCTGGCTGCACATTTGTTCAGCGCGCGCGGTGCCCTCGAGGTCGCGGGTGTCCGGCGTGTCGGTGTTGACGGTGCCGAGCGGACTCATTTCCGTCATGCCCCAGGCATGGATCACCCGGACCTGATGGCGATCGCGGAATTCTTCCATCATCGACAGCGGACATGCCGAGCCGCCAATGACCACCCGATTGAGCGGCGCCAGCGATTGGCCATTCTCGCGCGCATGTGCCAGCAGCGGCAGACACACGGTGGGAACCCCTGCGGAAACCGTGACGCCTTCGTCGCGGATGAGCTGGGCCAGACGGCGGGGATCGCTGAGCGTGGGGCCAGGGAATACCAGCTTGGACCCCACCATGACCGCCGAGAAAGGCAACCCCCAGGCGTTGACATGGAACATGGGCACGATGGGCAGCACGGCATCGAGCGCGGACAGGCCGCAGGCATCGGGCAGCGCGCAGCCATAGGCCATCAGCACGGCCGAGCGGTGATCGTAGAGCACGCCCTTCGGGTTGCCGGTGGTGCCCGAGGTGTAGCACAGACCACTCGCGCGGCGCTCATCCAAGGCGGGCCAGTCGAAGTGATCCGACTCGCCCGCGAGCAGGGTTTCGTAGCAATGCACATTGGCTAACGTGGTCTTTGGCATATGCGCTGCATCCGACAGCACCACCACCCCTTTCAGCGTTGGACATTGGGCCGCGACGGCCTCGATACGTGGCAGGAACGCGGGATCGACAAACACCCATTCGTCTTCGGCGTGCTGGAGGATGTAGGCGATTTGCTCTTCGAACAGGCGCGGATTGATGGTGTGACAGACCCGGCCGCTGCAGGAGACGGCGTAATACAACTCAAAGTGACGGAAATCATTCCAGGCGAGGGTGCCGATGCGTGCATCCGCGCCTGCGCCGAGC
>JBIKOF010000431.1:0-2697 GCA_044358205.1 Gammaproteobacteria bacterium
AGCGGAGATGATGGGACCGCCTCGAGTTCGGTCACCTTCGCGCTGGAACGGGATCCGGACCTGGCGGCGGTGGAAGTCCAGAACCGGGTCTCTCAGGCTAGCTCGCAGCTGCCCTCTGAGGTTACGGGGACCGGCATCACTGTCCAGAAAGTATCGCCCGACACATTGATGTACCTCGCGCTGTATTCGCCCGGGGGGACGTACGATGCATTGTTTCTGTCGAACTACGGTTACGTTTACCTGGTCGATGAGCTCAAGCGCGTCCCGGGCGTTGGCGATGTAAAAGTCTTCGGTTCCGATTTCGGTATGCGGCTGTGGCTGAAGCCAGACCGCATGGCGCGCCTCGGAATTACAGCCGCTGATGTGGCACAGGCCGTGCGCGAACAGAACGTGCAGGTTCCGGCAGGGCAGGTGGGACAGCCACCGGCCAAGCGTGGACAGAGTTTCCAGTACTCCTTGCGCGTCAAGGGTAGGCTCATTGAGACCGGGGAGTTCGAACAAATCATCGTGGGCGCGCGACCGGATGGCTCCTTCATCCGCTTGCGCGACGTGGCACGGGTGGAACTGGGTGCGCGCTCTTACGGCAACGTGGCAGACGTCGACGGCAAGCCCGCATCGGTGATGTCGGTCGCGCTGTCTCCTGGCGCCAATGCACTCGCCACGGCAGATCTGCTCAAGAAAAAGCTCGCAAGCCTAGGGCGCGACTTTCCGAAAGACCTCGACTATACGGTCATCTACGACTCCTCCGACTTCGTTAAGGCCTCGGTGGAGGAAGTCGTCCATACCTTCTTCGAAGCGTTGGCGCTGGTGCTGATTGTGGTGTTTCTGTTCCTGCAGAACTGGCGCACCACGCTCATTCCCATGCTGGCGGTGCCAGTGTCGCTGGTGGCGACCTTTGCCGCCTTCCAATATCTTGGCTTCACCATCAACACGCTGTCGCTGTTTGGCATGGTGCTCGCCATCGGCATCGTGGTCGACGACGCCATCGTGGTTGTGGAAGCGGTCGAGCACAACATGGGTACCGGGCTCCCGGTGCGCGACGCCACCATCAAGGCCATGGAAGAGGTGCAGGGCCCGGTAGTGGCCATTGCGCTCATTCTGGCGGCGGTGTTCATCCCGATGGCGTTCATCCCCGGGGTGACCGGCCAGCTCTACAAGCAGTTCGCAGTGACGGTGGCCGTGTCGACCGGGTTTTCGGCGTTGGTGGCTCTGACGCTTACGCCTGCGTTATGCATCATGCTGATGAAGCCACATGTTCACAGCCATGGTCCTCTGGCAACCTTCTTCAGGGTTTTCAATGCGGGATTCGACGCCCTCAACCTGCGCTATGGCCGGCTTGCAGGCGGGCTCGCCCGTCGTCTGGTGTTCGTCATGCTGATGTTCGGGGGCGTGATTGCGGTCACGGCTAGCCTGTTTGCCGCTGTGCCGACGGGCTTCGTGCCCAATGAGGACAAGGGTGCCGTTTTTGCGCAAATCATGTTGCCGGATGCTGCCTCCACAGAGCGCACGACTCGGGTACTGACGAAGGTCGAAGAACACATCCGGGCCATTCCGGGAGTGGCTTCGGTGGTGTCTGTGGCGGGCTTCGATTTGATTTCCGGAACCTCGGCCTCCAATGGAGCGCTGGTGATCGTCAAGCTCAAGCCCTGGGACGAGCGGCCTGCGATGGAAGAAAGCGCCCGCGCCATCATTGGCAAGATCTACTTCTCCATGATGAATTTTCCAGAGGCGGTGGTGCTGCCTTTCAATCCCCCGGCGCTGCCGGGCTTTGGCCAGGTTTCAGGCTTTTCCTTCATGCTGCAAGCCCGCAGCAACCAGACGCCGGAAGAGTTGGCAGCTGTGAGCAAAGCCTTCATCGAGGCGGCAAGCAAGCGCCCGGAAATCGGCAACATCAACACCACCTTCAGTGCCAGCACGCCGGGTTACCAACTCTATGTGGATCGCGAAAAGGCGAAGAAGCTCGGTGTGCCGGTGAGCGATGTTTTCACCACGCTGCAGACGTTCCTTGGCGGCTATCAGGTGAATGACTTCACTCGCTTTGGCCGTAACTACAAGGTGTCGATGCAGGCCGAGTCTGAGTTTCGGCAGGAAGTTGGGGATATCGCACGCCTGTATGTGCGTAACCACAGTGGCGACATGATTCCGCTGGATACGCTCACAAGCTGGGAGCCGCGCAAGGGCGCCCGCTTCATGCAACGCTATAACCTCTACCGCACAGCGGCGTTCAGCGGCCAGCCGGCGCCCGGCGCGAGCTCGGGCGAGGCAATCCGTGCGCTCACCGAGGTCGCGGCCGAGGTGCTGCCCGAAGGGTACGGCTTTGAGTGGTCTGGCCAGAGCAAGGAGGAAATCGAAGCAGGTAATACCTCCACTGTGGTGCTGGGTCTGTCCATCGTCGTGGTATTCCTGTTTCTCGCAGCGCTCTACGAGAGCTGGGCTGTGCCCTTTGCCGTGCTGCTGGCCACGCCCTTTGGATTCATGGGTGCCCTTGCGGCACTCAAGTTCGTAGGCATTCCGTTCAATCTCTACGGGCAAATCGGGCTCGTGACCCTGGTCGGCCTGTCGGCGAAGAACGCGATCCTCATCGTTGAATTTGCGAAGCTCAACCGGGAACGTGGCATGCCCATCTTCGAGGCCGCCATGGAAGCCGCGCGCCTGCGGCTGCGACCGGTGCTGATGACTTCGCTCGCATTCATTCTG
>JBIKOF010000432.1:0-2690 GCA_044358205.1 Gammaproteobacteria bacterium
AGAACCCCGCGGTTCGACCGATTCGTGAAACGAATCGGGCCGCGCGCAGCGCGCCCCGCAGGGGCGAGAAAACGCAACAAGCGTTTTCGAGGCAACCCCTCCCTCTCCGCCACGTTAAACAAAAAATCCCTGTTTCATCGGGGATTTTTGATTTTATCCGACTCTACCCGCAAACCAACCCACAGTCGTTCGCTCTCACGCTGAGACCGCCCGGCGAAAAGTGCAACTGACTTCGCCGCCATTCCCCCATCCTGAAACAGTTCCAAGGCTTTCCGATTGAGATACATGCAGGACAGCAAATCGCCCAGCACTTTCGCGTGTAGAGCAAGTCCCGCGGTCGGGTCGACACTTTAGCTGCGCTGTTTAGGCGGCCGAGCCGGGTCCAGGAGGTTACGCCAGCGGAAGGAGGCACGCTCGGTGACGTTGTGGCGTTTCCCGAGCTCCCGGAGCAGTTGATCTCCAGTCTTTACGGGGGGGCGCTAAGAGGCTTTCTGGATAACCTGAGGGGTGATTAGCGGGTCAGCGGCAGCGAGCGCACGCGCGCTTCGATCAGGCGGGCTCGGTGCAGGGGGCGGCTGCACGTTGGCATGAATTGTTTCCTTTTGTTGGTGAGTTAATTGAGGTCGTTGACGAAGACGACTTTGGTACCTGGCGCGGTCATGCCCGTGACCGCTTCGCTGAAGGGGACAACCGATGACACGATGCGAGCGGGGTCGATAGCGCCAGTTGACACAAGATCAAGAACTGGGCGCGCAGTGGCACACGCATGTACGCGTCCGATCTCATATCGAATTCCTTTCAGGTACATCGACTGCAGAGGAAGATTCGCATTTAATCCTGCGCCACCTGAGACGCTCGTGCACACACCGCAAGGTTCCACCGATCGCAGTGCGAAATTTCGCCCCGCATCCAGCACATTTGCATCAACGACAATCGGGAATCGCTCGTCAAGTGTTAGAGAGTTCCATTGCTGACTCGCGTCAATCACATCTGCACCCAAAGATGTTGCGGTTTGTAAACGTGATTCATCGTCGTCGACATAGAGAACTCGTGATGCACCGAGCGCCTTTGCCGCCATCACTGCATACAAACCAACAGATGGTGCAAGACCGCCCACGACGAGCACATGAGCTCCCGGTCGTTCGGCCAATGGGAGAGCGACGCACCGATAACCATCCGAAACGTTGTCCGGAATGCCTGCAGCCGCAACCGGGTCGATTCCAGTCGGCAATGGGATCAGCATCACATCTGCCCACGGCACTCGGACAAGTTCAGCCAACGCACCACCGAGGTCAATGTCACCGTGCGGCCCGAGTCCGAACGCAGTTCCAGGAGGCACGTTCACGCACGCATTGGAATGTCCGCGACGACATGGAGCACACGCCATACAACTCAACTGAAACGGAACAATGACGCGATCGCCAGGGCGAAACTTGTTGATCCCCTCGCCCGCTTCAACAACTTCGCCGACCATTTCATGGCCCATCACGAATGGGGCAGACATCGGGTACAGGCCAATGGCAATTGCGGGGTCAAGGTCGCACCGCGCGACAGCCAAGGGTCTCACCAAGGCATCGCGCGGGTCGAGGATTCTCGGTGTCTCCACGTCTTCCCACGCGAGATCCATCGGACCCCGAAACATCAATGCACGCATACGTTTCCTTAACTATGATGACCGTCATAGAGACTAGTTATGGAGGTCGTCCTAGTCAAATGAGCAGAAGTGTTGCTGCGGGAAGATTTGGCGCGCGCCTGAACCGCGCAGCTGCGCGCCCCCCACTAGCGCCTCCCCCGCACCTTGCCCGACCATGCCCCCTCGCCCATTAGCTCAGGAACGCGCCATGTTCAGCACCGCCATCGAATCGCGCTTTCACCGCACCGCCCGTCACACCACTCACTATCTCGCCGCCGGTCCGGAAGACGGGCCGCTGCTAATCTTCGTGCACGGCTGGCCGGAGCTCTCGCGCAGCTGGCGGCACCAGCTGCCGGCTTTCGCCGCGTTGGGCTTTCGGGCGGTGGCGCCGGACATGCGTGGCTATGGGCAGTCTTCGGTGTACCGCACACACGGGGATTACGCCCAGGCCGAAGTCCTCGCCGACATGCTGGAACTTATCAACGGGCTGGGCCGCGAGCGGGCAGTGTGGGTAGGCCACGACTGGGGCAGCCCCACGGTGTGGAATATGGCGCGGCTGCATCCGGCTCGCTGCGCGGCGGTGGCCAATCTCTGTGTGCCGTATTTTGTGCTGGAAAACGGGCTGGACGCAGCACTGGCGCTGGTCGACCGCGCGCTTTATCCAGAAGCCGATTACCCCTACGGCCAGTGGGACTACATGAAGTTTTATCAGGAGAACTTCGCACGGGCGACGGCGGTGTTTGAGGCCGACCCTTACCTCACGATGAAGCTCCTGTTCCGCAAAGGCGATCCGGCTGACGCCGGCAAGCCTGCTTTCACCTCCGCCGTGCGGCGTCAGGGCGGTTGGTTCGGGCCGCTGGATGCAGCGCCAGACTATCAACGCGATAACGATGTGGTGACCGAGGAGGATTTACAGATCTACGCCGAGGCGCTGGGTCGCAACGGCTTTTTCGGGCCGGATTCGTATTACATGAATCACAGCGCCAATGCCGCGTTCGTCGCCGACGCGCCGGAGGCCCTGCATATGCCGGTGCTGTTTCTGCACGCCCGCTACGAC